>NZ_CAWNJO010000093.1:0-135293 GCF_963874835.1 Vibrio sp. V12_P9A6T4
AACCAAGGGTCAACTGCAATACAGTGCCCGCCAACACCTGGTCCTGGGTTTAATATGTTGACCCGAGGGTGGCGGTTGGCCAATTTAATTAATTCCCAAACATTGATTTTTAATTTCTCACAAATAAGGGAAAGTTCGTTCGCGAATGCAATATTGACGTCGCGAAAGGAATTTTCTGTTAATTTCGCCATCTCCGCCGTACGAGAGTTGCTGATGATGCATTCGCCTTTAACAAAGGTTTTATACAGAGCCATCGCTTTCTCGCTACACGATTTACTCATGCCACCAATCACTCGGTCATTACTGACCAACTCTTGTAGTACATAACCCGGTAAAACTCGCTCTGGGCAATGCGCTACCTTAATGTCAGCCGTGTCACCTTTGTGCTGTGGGAAAGTTAAATCAGGACGAGCCTCTGCTAGCCATGCGGAAAGCTTTTCTGTCGCACCGACAGGGGAAGTACTTTCCAATACCACCAAGTTGCCTTTTTCCAGAACTGGTGCAATCGCTTTGGCCGCGGCTTCTATATAGCTAAGATCAGGCTCGTGATTATCACCTTTAAATGGTGTGGGTACCGCCACTAAGAAAGCATCAGCTGGTTCAGCTGTCACAGTTGCTTTTAGTTTGCCAGTCATCACTGCACTTCGAACTACGATATCTAAATCCGGTTCGACAATGTGAATTTCACCTTTGTTGATTGTATCGACAGCGTGTTGATTGACATCTACGCCAATCACTTCAATACCACGCGAGGCTATAACGGCAGCCGTTGGCAGGCCGATATACCCTAAACCAATCACAGAAACTTTATTAAACATCTTATTTTCCTTAAATCTTATCTTGCTAGAATGTCGGCGATACGTTGACAGGCTTTGCCATCACCGTATGGATTGTGTGCTTGACTCATGAGTTGGTAAGCGCGCTCATCACTAAGCAACCGGTCTAACTCTTCACAAATCAGTTGTGTGTTAGTCCCAACCAGCTTGACCGTACCCGCGCTTACCGCTTCAGGTCGTTCGGTGGTGTCTCTCATCACTAATACAGGCTTCCCTAGCGACGGTGCCTCTTCTTGAATACCACCGGAATCAGTTAAAATGATGTGTGCTCTGTCCATCAAATAGACAAAGGGCAAATACTGTTGTGGATCCACTAAGAAAATGTTTTCAATGCCTTTTAAAAGACGATTGACGGGCTCTTGAACATTCGGATTAAGATGTACCGGATAAAGAATTTGACAGTCAGGGTGGCGCTTTGCTGTGATGGATAAGGCTTCACAAATACGCTCAAATCCATCACCAAAACTTTCACGACGGTGGCCTGTAACAAGAATGAGTTTTTTATTGTTATCAAGCATCGGAAACTGGTGTGCCAGCGTAGCATTGAGATCTTGCTCGTTATGAATCTTGTTACGGATCATAAACAAGGCGTCAATGACGGTATTCCCAGTAATATGGATGTTCTCGAGGCAATAATTTTCATCCAATAAATTTTGTTGAGATGTTGCCGTTGGTGCGAAATGGTAGTGAGTCAATGCACCCGTAAGCTTGCGGTTCGCTTCTTCAGGCCAAGGGGAATAAATATTGCCGGTGCGTAATCCAGCCTCAACGTGGCCGACTGCAATTTGCTGATAATAACAAGCAAGTGAAGTCGCAAACGTTGTAGCGGTATCGCCATGAACTAAGACGATGTTTGGTTGAAAGTCTTTTAGAACCGTTTCCATACCGTTCAAGATTTTAGTCGTTACTGTCGTCAGTGTTTGCCCTGGTTCCATGATATTAAGATCAAAATCAGGCACCACTTCAAACAACTCTAAAACCTGGTCAAGCATTTCCCTGTGCTGGCCAGTGACGCATACTTTTGTGTCGAAGCGGTTATCTTGTTTAAGCTGATGAACTAGAGGCGCCATTTTAATTGCTTCAGGTCGTGTACCAAACGCAATGAGTATTTTTTTCACTTTATTTATTTCCTTGGGCTAAACTAAACGACTGTTAAGAACAAACTGTTCAACGCTATTTCTTCAAAAAAGCAGATAAAAATGGTGAATAGCAACGGTTAAATACGCTACCGCCACTAGATGTCGCCTCTAGAATGCGCATTTTCTTCACATTTTTTTGCTTTATGTATATAAGAGAAAACTTATTAACCACCCATATTTAATCACCTACTTAAAAACTATGAGTAGAAATTAATTGCCAAACTGTTGCTTTGTTTTTTGGGGTGGGTAATCAAAAAGTCATATAAAACTTTCTATGTGCTACACACAAAGTTTCATTGCACTTTCCTTTAATTGATATTGTTTAGATATATGTTCGATGATCCCTTGGGCCCCGCTCTCTATCAGTTCCAAAACCCGTTCAAACATATGAATATTTCCTTTGTAAGGATCAGGGACTTCCGTGACACCGATGTGGCTATGCGATAGAAACAGTGAAAGTTTCTCTTTATGTTTAGCAGGACAAATGTCAATCAGATCCGCTAAGTTGGCTTTATCTAAGGCAAAAATAAGATCAAATTTTTCGAAATCCTCAGAACAAACCTGCCTTGCTCTTAAATTTGACATTGAATAGCCACGCTGCTCAGCGACAGATATCGCTTTGGGATCTGGTTTTCGGCCCACTTGATAATTCACAGTACCAGCGCTTTCAACAAATAAATTAATTCCATGTTGTTGCGCTTTTTGGCTCAAAACAGCTTCAGAAAGCGGTGAACGGCATATATTTCCCATGCATACGATGAGGATAGAGAGTTTTTTATTTTCCATGGCCATTACTGATGCATTCACTTCATTTTGTCTCTGTATTAAAGAGGTGGATAGAGTATCGCAAGGCGCATTGCAATGGGTGTCTCAAAATTGAGTCTATCTATAATTAATACCTAAGATTTAAATAGGAAAAATGAACTGGCTATTTTGATGGATTATCGAAAATGGCATTAACCATTTGATATCTCGCTTGTATGTTCAAATAACTTGATGTGATAAGCCGGCCGCATGTGATTTCATCTAATGAGCATAGATAACGGTGAATGGAATAGGTGTGAACGGTGAACAAAGAAGAGCCTGCAGGGCGCAGGCTCTTGATACGTTAATCAGTGAACACTTCTGGTTTTAACATCATGCAGCAGTTCTTGATTAAGTTCAGCTTCAACATGACCTGGAGAGCGTGTTGATGCCGAGACCAAACGGTACATAGCAGGAATAACAAATAGAGTGACCAAAGTGGCAAAGCCCATACCGAAGAAAATCACCGTACCCACTGCCACTCGGCTTTCATAACCTGCTCCTGTCGAGATAATTAATGGGATGGAACCTGCTAAAGTAGTAAAGGCGGTCATCATGATTGGCCGTAAGCGCCTTGCTGAGGCATCAATGATCGCTTTTTCAAACTCAACCCCTCGGTCACGCAGCTGGTTGGCAAATTCAACGATCAAAATGCCATTTTTGGTCACCATACCGATCAGCATAATCATCCCAATTTGGCTATAGATATTGATACCTTGTCCCATAATTGATAGACCAAGAAAGCCGCCAAACACACCCATCGGCACCGTCAACATCACCACTAACGGGTTGATAAAACTTTCAAATTGGGCGGCAAGTACCAAATAGGCGACAAGCAGCGCTAACGCAAATACAATGGCTACGCTCGATTGGTTTTCTTTAAAATCTTTTGACTCACCTGAGTAACTAACGGAAATATCACTAGGAAGTATCTCTATCGCTTTCTTGTCAAGAAAATCAAGCGCTTCGCCCAACGTGTAACCAGCCGATAAATTTGCAGTAACCGTGATCGCCTTTTGCTTATTGTAATGAGACAAACGGATCGATGATGCCACCTCTTCCACTTTCGCAAGTGCATCGAGTGTAACAAGCTCACCGGATGCGGTTCTCATGTAGATCTGGCTTAAATCGGAGGCGTTATTGAAGCTATTTTCGTCGCCACGGAGATAAACATCATACTCTTCGCCACGCTCAACAAAGCTGGTTTCACTCTTCCCGCCGAGCATCACTTCTAACGTATCTGAAATATCCGCGACACTGATCCCCAATTCCGCGGCACGCTGCCTATCAATCGTCACCACCAGTTCAGGTGTCTTTTCGGAATAATTGGTGTCAGCACCTTCCATAAAGGGGGAATTTTCAGCTTCCGTTTTTAGCAATTCAGCCCATTTTTTGAGTTCAGGATAGTCTGACCCACCTAACACAAACTGAACAGGCTCATTAGAGCCACCACGAAAGCCGGGCATAAAGGGCATAACTCGTACATCGGGAATTCCCGTTAGCGCTTTTTTTACCTGCCCTAATGCTTGTTGAGCGGTAATGCTTCGTTCGTTCCAGTCATCCAAAATCATGATAACAAAACCCGTCTGATCACCCGCTTGCCCACCGAACGCGGGCGATTGAATACTAAACGACTTGAGAAAACCTTTGCCAACCAAGGGCATTAACCGCTGCTCAACAAGATCCATATTGGCCGACATCCGGTTATAACTGGTCGCATCCGCTCCGCGCACAAAGGCAAAAATAACGCCGCGATCTTCTGAAGGCGTGAGCTGGGAAGGCACTTTCTGCATCAGAAAATAACTGCCACCGACACATGCAAGAATAACGAATGGTGCCGCCCATTTCCAACGGATAGCAAAACGTAAAGAGGATTTGTAACCCGCTTCTAAACGACCAAAAATACGATCAACAAAACGATTAAAACGGTTTGGTTTGACATTGACCTTTAAAATCTTGCTACCGAGAACGGGCGTTAAAGTTAACGCTATTAGCGATGAAAAGAGAACCGACATGGCCAAAAGTACAGAGAACTCGGTGAACAACAGGCCGACCATACCGTCCATAAAAGAGATCGGTAAAAAGACCATCACTAATACCAATGTGGTGGCAATCACGGCAAAGCCGACTTCGCGCGTCCCTTTATAAGCCGCCAGCAGTGGCTTCTCTCCCTGTTCTATGTGATGAAATATATTTTCCACCACCACAATCGCGTCATCAACAACCAAACCGATGGAAAGAATCAGCGCCATCAAGGTGATAAGGTTAATGGAGAATCCGAAATAGTAAGCGGCAATAAAAGAAGAGATCAATGATACTGGCACAGTAACGGCTGGGATTAGCGTTGCCCGAACTTGGCCGATAAAAATGTACAGTACCAAAATCACTAAACCACCCGTGATAAACAGTGTGCTATACACTTCCGAAATTGAGCGATCAATAAAAACGGTCGAGTCGTAGTCAATGGCCAAGCGCGTTCCTTTGGGTAGAAACTGCTGAATATTATCGACTTCTTGATGGACACGCTGCGCCACATCCAAGGGGTTAGCATCTGACTGTGGCACAATGCCCATGCTCACATTAACCACACCGTCGCTTTTGAAGGTTGAGTTTTCGTTCTCAGCGCCGATGAAGACATCCGCGACATCTTTTAAGTAAATCGGCGAATTGTCACTTGCGCGCTTAACCACCAAATAGTCAAAATCTTGAGCCGTTTTGTACGCTCGGTCGGTACGCACCGACATTACTGTCGAATCGTTACGCACTTCCCCGCCCGGGCTTTCAATATTTTCACTGCGCAATGCACTTGATATATCAGAAGTCGTGACACCACGCCCAGCCATCAGATTCGGCTTGAGCTTGACATACATCACCTTATAAAGACCACCAGACACATCCACAGAACTGACGCCAGAGATTAAACTAAAGCGGTCAATCAAAGCTCGTTCGATATAATCGGTCAGTTGGGTTCGATCCATCTCTGAAGAACTGAGATTAATGTACAAAGAAGCTTCACCAGAGCCATTGTTTTTGAATACGGTTGGATCATCTGCTTCATCTGGTAATGAGCGCTGTGCTCTCGCAACGGCGTCGCGGATATCGCTCACACCAGTATTGAGATCGTAACCCAGTTCAAATGTAACAGTAATCCGTGACATGCCATTACGCGTGGTGGATTCAATTTCATCAATCCCGCTAATGCCTGCCAGTTGATCTTCCAATACAGAAGTGATTTGGTTTTCAATGATGGTAGCTGAAGCCCCTGCATAGCGAGTACTGATTGAAACCACCGGGCTTTCAATATCGGGCATTTCCCGGACCGAAAGCTTAGAAAATGACACTAGACCAAAAACGCACAACAGTAAGCTTAATACCACCGCCGCCACAGGGCGCTTCACTGAAACATCGGATAACCACATTATTTGTCATCCTTTTGTATCGGTGAGCCATCCACATTGACTTCAGTAACGACAATGCCGTTTCTCATATTCACGATACCTTGCACCACAATCTTATCGCCAATGGCTAAACCTTTATCAATCACCACTTGATTGTCGATCCGCGCGCCAAGCCAAACTTCCGTGCGTATTACTTTATTATTGCTATCAATCACATAGACATAGCGTTTAGTGCCTGAATATTCGAGTGCTTGAACAGGGATAATGGGCGCTTCAATCGCTGGGAAATTCAACTTAGTAGAAAGCAACATTCCGGGTTTTAGCTTGCCATCTTGGTTATCGAAATGAATACGGACACGCAAATTCAAGGTTTCACGGTTAATGCGTGAATCAATACCCACAACTTTGCCGGTAAACTCGTTTTTTGCCCAAGCATTACTCTTCGCCGTCACCGTCATACCTTTACTGATTAACGAAAGGTAACGCTCTGGCACTTGGATATCGAGTTGCATCACCGATAGGTCATCTAAAGTCAGCAATTCCGTCCCTGCACTGACCATTTTGCCCAAACTAAAATCAATAAAACCAACGGTGCCATTAAATGGCGCGCTAATGCGCAGATCGTTTAAATTTGCGTTTGCTGCATCTAAACGTGCTTGAGCAATATCAACACTCGCTTTTTGCGCATCGATTTCCGTTTGGGTAATGGCATTCCGTTTGACCAAACGTTCAAACTCTTTCAACTTACGCTGTTCATCGTTCAAATAGGCTTGAGCCTCTGAAAGTGCGGCTTTGGCTTTATCATCATTAAGCTGAATTAAGAGCTGACCTTTCTTGACCTCTTGATTGGCTTTAATCGCAATATGGCTGACCTTTCCCGAAACTTCGGATGAGATCTCCACTGCGCGTTCAGCTTCTAATTTACCAATCAGAGAAAGGGACTGAGATACTTGATGAGTTGCCACCCGCTCTGCGACCACCGCAACGGCTTGTGGTGCTTGCGCAGCGAACGCACTTAACGGTGTGGTAAGCAAGGTAACCAACATTAACGAAAGAATAGACGTGTTTTTCATAGTTTTTATTCAACAATAAATAGACTGATTGAATTGTAACTGCTTATACGACGCTCGAACGTCAAGGAGTGTAAATCTTATTAAATATCTGTAACGTGCGTCATAACTTAGCCTCCTCCAGCTGTTTTTTAGGCGTCACACACAGGCTATACCCAAACAACTTGAAGTTGCAGGTAGGCGGCAAGTAAGTTCATCCCCATGAGCATAGATAAACTATGTGATTGGGGTGAGCGAACGTAGCCAACACCGCTGCAGCTTCAAGTGGGAAGGGTATAAATAGAGCAAAACTATCCATTCCTCCCCCCTTTGCCCAAAAAGGCAGCATTCAATTCAAAATCATAAGAAAAAGGCTTTACAGAGAGAGCGAGTTTGCTATCATGCGCTCCGCACTTGAGCAATGCGTTGGGAAAACGTTGTTTAAGCATACTGTGAGCCAATAGTGTCGTTATAAGCACTATAAATCACATTGTATGAAAACCCTCTGGAGGGGTTCCCGAGTGGCCAAAGGGAGCAGACTGTAAATCTGCCGGCTCCGCCTTCGATGGTTCGAATCCGTCCCCCTCCACCATATTCTCTCGTAAGAGAAACCTTGTTTGATATGTTGGGAAAACATCATTCAAGCCTATTTTTAGAATAGGAAAACACCCGGAGGGGTTCCCGAGTGGCCAAAGGGAGCAGACTGTAAATCTGCCGGCTCCGCCTTCGATGGTTCGAATCCGTCCCCCTCCACCATATTCTCTCGTAAGAGAAACCTTGATTGATACGTTGGGAAAACATCATTCAAGCCTATTTTTAGAATAGGAAAACACCCGGAGGGGTTCCCGAGTGGCCAAAGGGAGCAGACTGTAAATCTGCCGGCTCCGCCTTCGATGGTTCGAATCCGTCCCCCTCCACCATATCTTCTCGATTGAGAACGATAAAAAGCCAGCTTTCGAGCTGGCTTTTTCGTTTCTTTACATCATAGCTCTATAAACTGGCGTCACTAAGTAGTCTAGTTAACCCTCAATATACTGAAGCAGAGCGGTAACACAGCTTTGTGCATCACTGCAATTGATACTCTCTGGCAGTTCAGTCTGCAATAAAAACCCTTGTTCCAAAGAGTGGCAAGATGAACTTTCACTTAAACAAATCGGAACTCCTTGAGCAGAAAGGGCATTTAATAACAACAAAGCCGTTTGTATATTTCCCCCAGCATTGGCGGCAAAATGTAGCTCAAACTCAGCAGCGCTATTGAGTGAAGTCAGCGCATGCTCTAATTGAGTGTCCACTTCGCTTAAAGAAACCGAATCTAAATCACTAAAGCTCAGCATGCCTTGGTTCCTATCAGCATACCGCCAAGCAACGATATCAACCTGCTGCATATAGGCTCGCTGCATGCTTTGCGCGGCCGCCTGAATGATCACCTGCATTTGGTCACTGTTGCTTCTTCCACCACTGTCTTTGACTGATAATTCAAAAATATACGTGCCAGCAATCGTAGGATAAAACGCCGTTGCTTTCAGAGAATCTGCATTGATCAAAGTAAGCGATTGAGGCCCAGAAACTTGACGCCAAGACTTCGTTTTAATTTCATATATTGATAACTCAGATTTCGCCGTTCCGCTCAGTGTAATACTATTCACTGGCAGTATTAACATCTGATCAGCACCAGCATTAACCGTAGGCTTAGTCAGCTTATCCGCATCTTTCAAATCATCGGCTTTACATCCCACGATAAGTGCGAGCACACTCAGGATCACGAACAACTGGTTTAACTTAAACATAATATTTTCCTGTGATTAAGCATTAGAAGAGGTAACTGGTACTGATGGAAAGAAAGGCGACTTCACTACCGTCCAAATACATTGCAGCATCTTGTTGCGCGTAATCCATCATCACATTCGATTGCGTATTGGTTTGGCTGAGCTGGTCATTTAAGCGAACCCCATCGCTGAAGGCTGAGATCCATTCCATCGGTTTAGTGGCACTGGTAGATGAGAAAAATACGCCGCTTAAAAACAGCGCTAATAATTTGGTATTCATGCTTACTCCTTGTGAGCGGTCTGATTCACCGACCCATTCAAGGTAGCATTCTCAATACAAATAAATCGTCAGCAGTTTATTGACCATTTGTATCCAGTTTGGTCACATTAGGTAAAGAAATCTGTTTCGGCCATTGCAGTTCAAAACATGCGCCCCCTAATGCTGAACCATTTACTTTTACTCTAACCTTGCCTTGATGCCAACGAGTGATCTGTTTAACAATCGCCAGCCCAAGACCATGACCTTTTTCACTATTACGCTCTTGATTATTCACTTGAGTAAAGGGCTCAAAAATACGTTCAATATCATCTGGCGCAATACCGGGGCCATCGTCTTCGACCACCAAAAAAAGTTGCCCATCAGATTCGTTCAACGATAGATGGATCTCTTGCTGCGCAAATCGCGCGGCATTACTCAGCAAGTTTTTAACGGCCCGTAATAAAGCTCGATTATCGACAAATATCGTTTGCTGTCGCAACGAATCCAACACGCTGACACGCAATGTGAGTTGCGGGTTTTCAAGCTGGAAATGCTCCGCTTCTGCAACCAAATTGTCGGCAAAGTGGCAATAAGAAAAATGGCGAATATCTGTGATACGGTTATAGCGCGACAAAACAAGTGTCTGGTTAATCAAATGATCGAGATCTTCAATACTGGAGTGAATTACTTGGCGGTATTTTTCTTTCTGGCTTAAGGCAATGTCTTCATCCTCAAGCATTTCAAATGCAAAGCGTAAACGGTAGAGCGGTGTTCGTAAATCATGCGCCACGGCGTTGGTTAAGGTTCTTTGGCTGGCAATCAGCTTTTCGATGTTATTTGCCATGTTATTAAAAGAATGACTGAGCTGAGAGACCACGGAAAGCCGAGATGTCGTCGCTCTGCGAGATAATACTCCTTGGCCAAATTCATTCGCCGTTTTTACAAGACGTTTCAGATCTCGCCATAAAGGGTAAATCCACATAACTAAGGCCACAGAAATGGCTAAAAAAAAGAAACCGCCGATAGCCGTGGTGAGCTTTAATTGGGTTTGGTAGGAAATATTGTCCTCAACGCGTAACCACGTATTCTCATCCACCGCAGCCAATAAGATCATGCTGCCTTGTTGATTGATATAACTGGTCATCTGCTCTTTATCAGCCAGCAATTTGGTTCGCTCGATGGGTGACAAATCTTGCTCTCGCAATAGACTCAACTCTAAAGGTATTCGGCTATTTTGCTCAGCAATACTAGTTTGCCATTGAGTACGAGGTTGGCTACGGAGATCTTCTACCGCGAGGTATAATGTACCTCTGGACTGGTTAAGCGCAGCGAGTTCTCTCGGTTCATTGATCGCGAAATAGAGCACTTTGTCACTGTTCAGCACTCTTTGCAAAAGTGCCATAGGATCACCATCTTGGAAAATGATCTCGCCTTTTTGCAACGCTTGATAAACTTCTGGGGAGGCGTGGTAACTGTCTAATGCCTCTAATCGAAGTGGGTAGCTGAAATGCTTAGCATAGCCGTCAATAATCGTTGTCCACTCAGCTTGAGGCGCTTGACGCAATTTTTCAGATAGAAACGTAAAGTTACTCTGATAGACAGGCTTATAAAACTCTTCAGAGATACTGCGGCTAAGATATGGGATCGGATTAAATTGCGTGGGAATACTGAGTAATAAGATCGGCAGAAACACAGCTACCCAGAGTACCCAAAAAGATCGAATCATGACCACTTCCCTTCCGATACAGCGCAGAGCTGATATCCTTTACCTCGAACCGTTTTTATCAACTTAGGTTCATTAGGATCATCTCCGAGCGCACGCCGCAAGCGTGATATACGACGATCAATTGAGCGATCTAAACCATCATATTCAAAACCACGCACATGCTGAGCGATATCATCTCTCGTGACAATGGTGCCGACATGTTGGGCGAGTAGATACAAAAGCTCAAACTCGCTGGTCGTGAGTTTTATGGGCTGCTGCTCAAGTAATACCGCTCGATGCTGTAAATTCATCCACAAGTTACCTATGCACAATTCGTATTTGTCACTTTGACTTCCTCTTGCTTGCCTTCGAAGTAAGGCTCGAATACGTGACAGTAGCAAACGGGGCTTAACCTGCTTAACAACATAGTCATCGGCACCCAGTTCCAACCCCATCACCTGATCAATATCGTCGTCCAACGCCGTTTGCATTAAGATCATACCGTGGTATTGATCTCGGACAGCGCGGCAGACATCCATACCACTTTGCCCTGGTAGCATAATATCCAGAATGACTAAATCAGGTTGCTCATCCAAAATCCGATCAACGGCTTGAATCCCATCCGCAACCGTTGAGACACAAAACTCATAGTGGTTGAGAAAGTCTTTGATCAGTTCCGAGAGTTCTAAATCGTCTTCAACGAGAACCACTCGATAAGAGGGGGAGAGAGTACTGTTCATTGTGTTTCACACATCCGTTTGCTAAGAACGCAAACTATAGCGGATTGTGTTTCATCTTTGTGTGACTAATTGTGACCAAGCAACAAAGTTGTGGTGTTGTTAAAATATTAAACAAACCATCAACAGCCAAACCTACCGCGTTGAATCAATAAGAGCACGAAGAAAGTACCATTGAGCCGTGACTCATAAACAGAGTCGATAAAAAAGCCCCGAAAATTCGGGGCTGAAAAATGACTGAATCTATAGGGGTAGGACTCAATCAGGATACTAAATCGAACAAAATTACGCGTGTTTCATACGGACGAAGCACTTGATGTTCCAAAACTTTGAGTGGTTTTATATCTGTATAGTTGCCTAACAGGTATTTTGCTTTCTCAATCGGTAACTCTTTTGGCAGCACGCATTCGGTGTCAACGCCATAATAGTTATTGATACAGATCAGCACCTGTTTCGCGTTGCGTCGCTGGTAGGCAAAAATCTCTTTATGATCGGGTAGTAAATCGGTGTAATCACCATCGGTAATTACACCGATTTTTTTACGCAGCGCTATCAACTCTCGATAGAAATAGAACACCGATTGCTCATCAGCTAACGCACATTGCGCATTCAATTCTTGATAGTTTTCTGCAATGTCTAGCCAAGGCTGACCTTGGCTAAAACCAGCAAAGCGCTCTGCATTCCATTGCATTGGCGTGCGAGAATTGTCACGGGATTTTTGTGCAAGAATGACCATCATCGCTTCATGACTTACCCCTTGCTGGTTCACCATGATGTCGTAAATGTTAGTACTTTCCACATCTCGGTACTGTTCAATAGCGGTGTAGCCGGGATTGGTCATGCCAATTTCTTCACCTTGATAAACATAAGGCGTGCCTTGCATCATATGAATCGATGCGGCCAACATTTTTGCCGACTCAACGCGATAACGTTGATCATCCCCTAAACGGCTCACGATACGAGGCTGATCATGGTTACACCAAAAAAGTGCTCCCCACCCTTTACCATTTAAACCCGTTTGCCAATGGTTGAAAATCTGCTTCAATTGCAAGAAATCAAATGGCGCTTTCGTCCATTTTTCACCATTCGGATAATCCACTTTTAAATGGTGGAAGTTAAACACCATCGACAGCTCTTTGCCGTCCAAGCGTGAATATTGTTGGCAATGTTCAAGCGTTGTTGAGGACATTTCCCCCACGGTGACACTGCCGTACTGTTGGAAAACCGCTTGGCTGATCTCTTGTAAAAATTCATGCACGCGCGGGCCATCGGTATAAAAACGGCGTCCATCACCTTGGTGATCATCACTGAAATCCTGCGCTTTTGAGATTAAATTGATCACATCGAGACGAAAACCATCCACCCCTTTTTCGGCCCAAAAACGAATCACTTGCTTCACTTCCTCACGAACTTGAGGATTTTCCCAATTTAGATCCGCCTGCTCTTTGGCAAATAGGTGCAGATAATATTGCCCTGTTGCGTCATCTAACGCCCATGCACTACCACCAAACTTTGACTGCCAATTATTTGGAGCCTGACCATTAATCGGGTCTTGCCAAATATAATAGTCACGATACGGGCTTGATTTATCACCCAACGCCGACTGAAACCAAGTGTGCTCGGTTGAGGTGTGGTTAACCACAATATCCATAATAATGCGGATACCTCTTTGATGAGCTTGAGTCAGCAGTTCATCAAAATCTTGCATGCTACCGAATTGAGGATTGACACTGTAATAATCCGAAATGTCATAACCGTTATCAACCATCGGAGATGAATAAATGGGTGTCAGCCAAATGGCATCAATTCCCAAGCGGTGCAAGTAATCCAGTTTAGAGATGATCCCTTTGATATCTCCCGTTCCTTTATTGCCGCTATCACAAAAACTTTTGGGATAAATCTGATAGATGGTAGCGGTTTTCCACCACTGACTATCACTCTTGGTTATAACCATATTGACAACTCACTTACCAAAATGAAAATGAGTGGTGAAAACTCACCACTCGAATGAAAGGTTATGCACTTGCTGGCTCTAGCTCGCCTTTAGCTTGAGCTCGTTTGTATAAAAACAGAGTAAGCAGAATTGGGACGGCCATCGCCACCAGCATCGCGATGCCGTAAATACCCCAGTATTGTGGTTGAATCGAAAGAATACCTGGTAAACCACCCACACCGATGCCATTCGCCATCACCCCTGCACTACCACAAATTGCGGCTGCAATAGCACTACCAATCATGGCGCTTAGCATTGGGAACTTGTACTTTAAGTTGACACCATACATCGCTGGCTCTGTCACACCCAAATAAGCCGAAATAGCCGCAGGAACAGAGATGTCTCGCTCACCGTGTTTTTTGCTGATAAAGATGATACCGACGACCGCAGACGCTTGAGCAATATTTGACAGTGCAATCAGTGGCCAAATTGGCGTACCACCCATTTCTTGCATCAATTGCAGATCCACCGCGTTAGTGGTGTGGTGAATCCCGGTAATGACCAGTGGCGCATACAAGAAACCGAACACCATTGAACCGATAACCGCAAAATCGCCAGTCATTGCAGCTTTAGCCGCAAACGCGACGCCATCGCCCAATACGCGACCAAATGGACCAATTAAAGCGTGGGCCAAAATAACGGACAATATGATAGAGATAAACGGCACAACAACGAGGTAAAGATAAGAAGGGATGATGCGCTTTAAGTTTGTCTCAATAAACGCCAGAGCAACACCCGCCAACATCGCAGGAATCACCTGAGCTTGATAGCCGACTTTCTCTATCACAAACAAGCCAAAATCCCACACTTCGGGCATCTGCTTACCGATCAGATAAGCATTCATTAATTGAGGCGAAACCAGAGTCACACCCAAAGTAATACCTAGTATCGGTGTTCCACCCAACTTTTTCACCGTTGACCAACAAACACCAACCGGTAGGAAGAAGAAAATAGCCTCGCCAATTAACCATAAGAAAGAATGAACCGTGGCCCAAAATTGGCTAATTTCAACCAAGGTTTTGCCATCGAACATACGAATGTCGCCAATGACATTACGAAAACCGAGGATTAAACCGCCGGTGATGATCGCTGGCAGCAAAGGAACAAAGATTTCCGCAAGATGCGAAATGCCACGTTCTAAAAAGTTCATGTTTTGGCGAGCGGCTTTCTTCGCTTCATCTTTAGAAACGGCTTCTTTGCCTGAAAGCCCGATTAAGATGGCGTAAACTTCGTCCACCTCAGTACCAATCACAACTTGAAACTGCCCAGCATTGGTAAAACACCCTTTAACCATGCTCAGCTGTTCTAGTCCTTTTTTATCCGCCTTGTCGGTATCATTTAAAACAAAGCGTAAACGAGTCAAACAGTGACTCACACTGGCGATGTTCTCTTTACCACCTACCAGCTCGATAAGACGTATCACGTCTTGCTTCGCTATCTTGGCCATACTTTTGCCCACCCTATATTGGAATACTGTCTGTTTTTCTTTTTAATGGGAACATTCCCACCTACAAGTGCAATATTGACATAAATAATAAAAGGTAAAAATGGGAACAATCCCATTAATTGAATAAGATCACAGACTAATTGTAATTCACTTTAAGAAATAAGGAGTTAGCTTGTTAGCGGTTGTTGAGTGATGTGTGCAGGGTTCATTTCATTATTAAGCTGTAAAATCAATAAATTAGCTGCTTTTTCTCCCGCTTGAGCATAGCCAGGATCAATACTGTAAATATTAGGGAAAAGAAAAGAGAGCAGTTCATTACCACCCACACCAGTGACGGCAATATCATCTCGGCCTAATTCTTGGAGACGTTTAATCACGCCAAGTGCCAGAGTGTCACTGGCGCACACGATAGCTTGAGTCTGATCATTCAGCACTTCATCAACCAGTTGGTAGGCACTTTCATGATGCAAACGCCCAGTGCGATAATTGGGAGTGCATCCACTTTGTTTGCACCAATCTAAGTACGAATCTAAACGTAATTTACCTGTCGTTTTATCGCTAGGATCGACCCCAATGTAGGAAATATGAACTCGATTTTTCGAAGTCAAATGAGCAAGCGCGCCTTGAATAACACCATAATTGTCATAGTTAATCGATGAGACTTTATCGGCATCCATCGCAATCACAACCGCTCGCGATGCCCATAGGTTGAGTTGTGTGATATCGAGATCGGTAAAACCAAATACAATTACACCATCCACATTACGCTTATGTAAAACCTCAAGGTGCTCGTTCGTTTTAGTGCGATCAAACTGGCTTTCCATAATCACCACATCGTACCCATTTTGATACAACACCTGTAGCATTCGCCCCACGGCGCGGTTTTCAGACGGTGACTCAAGGCGTGAGATAATCACGCCAATCACTTTCTCACTGCCACCACGCATTAACTGAGCCGATTTCAGTGGCACATACCCAGAATCTTGGATAACGCGTTCCACTTTTGCTCGTGTTTCAGGCTTCACTTTTGGGTCGTTCGTCAATACACGAGAAACCGTCGATTTACCAACACCAGACAGTTTTGCAATATCCAAGATAGTCAGTTTTCTGCTCATGCGAACCTATAGCGTAAATAAAAATGGAAGATAGCATGCGCTTATCTTAAATGAATTATTGAGTGGTACAGCCTTGATAAGTCGTTGATCCCACTTCGAGCAAAGCCTCATCGCCTTTCGTATGTAAAAGCACGGTTTGAGGCTGAGTTTGCTCGCTATCGTCGATCACATACTTTGCGCCAGAGGCGGCTGGAATTTGTATTAATGTATATTCGCGATCGGCAATACGGAGAACGGCTGACTGTTGCTCAATATACGCAACATCAAAATGCTCACCAGAACGGCATTGATAATGCTGGAACAGGTTCTCACTTTCAACGCGCGAATCGTTCGCGTAGTGTGGTGAGCATGCCGCTAAAAAACCAACACTGAATCCAACAAAAAGAAATGATTTATTCATATTGCCTTCCACAAAGGGGGGAATTTTTACGGTGCAAGAAAAGCAGGGACATCGCGAATACTATCAAGTACCACGGTGGCGAGTAATTCACCTTGCTCAGTAACGGGTTTACCCGTACGCACTAACACACGAGTACCAACACCTGCGGCTTGTGCAGCCATCATATCTTCAGCTTTATCGCCTATCATCACGGATTTTTCCATATCGATATCAAGAAAGTCCCGTGCGGAGATAAACATACCAGGCTTGGGTTTGCGGCAATCACACTCTTCTTTATACTTACCTTCACCGTGCTCAGCATGGTGCGGGCAGTAATAAATACCATCAAACTCGACACCGTGATCGGCAAAATTCCAGTCCATCCATTGCGTTAAAGATAAAAAGCGCTCTTCACTAAATTTCCCACGAGCGATACCTGATTGGTTGGTCACCAAAACCAGCAAATACCCCATGTCTTGAAACTTCTTAGTAGCTTCAAATACACCATCAATAAACTCAAAATCATGCTCATCATGAACATAGCCATGGTCAACGTTGATCACGCCATCGCGATCTAAAAACACTGCAGGTTTAGCCAAAATAACTCTCTCATATCACGCCAGATATGATGATTATTACACGCTTTATTTTTTTCATCACTACCTAATTCACCAAAGCGTTTAGACGTCTAGACGTAAAAATATCTATTGACTTAAATCAAGTTAAGCCATAGCATCGTCCAACAAGTGAGAGAGAGTTCAACATTTTATTCTGTTATCCCTGCACAGGTTTTCCGATGATTCAAATTAATCAAGTAAATAAAGTTTTCTATCAAGGCAATAAGGAAATTCATGCTTTGAAAGAGATTAATCTTCACATTAAGCAAGGCACTATTTTTGGTGTAATTGGCTCGTCAGGTGCAGGGAAAAGTACACTGATTCGCTGCGTCAACATGCTAGAAGCTCCAACAACAGGTTCGGTTGTGGTTGATGGCGTTGATTTAACTCAACTGAGCAAATCAGAACTCAGCCAAGCTCGTCGCAACATTGGCATGATCTTTCAACACTTCAATTTGCTTTCATCACGTACAGTATTTGGCAACATTGCTCTGCCACTTGAACTGGCTGGTGTCGAAAAAAATAACATTGAAAAGAAAGTGTCAGAGCTGTTGCAACTGGTCGGCCTGACGGATAAGCGCGAAACGTATCCTGCCAATCTGAGTGGTGGTCAAAAGCAACGTGTTGCAATAGCGCGAGCACTCGCCTCTGATCCCAAAGTATTGCTGTGTGACGAAGCCACCAGTGCGCTTGATCCTGCGACGACTCAATCGATTTTAGAGCTATTGAAAGAGATCAACCGCACACTCAATATCACCATTTTGCTAATTACTCACGAAATGGATGTGGTAAAAAGTATTTGCCACGAAGTGGCCATTATTGGCGACGGTGAACTGGTTGAAAAAGGCACAGTTGGCGAGATTTTTGCTCACCCTAAAACCGCCTTGGCTCATCAATTTATTCGCTCAACACTCGATTTATCAATTCCGGAAGATTACCAAGCTCGCCTGCAAGCCACTCGCGTAAAAGGTAGCTACCCGCTGGTGCGATTAGAGTTTACAGGAGCAACGGTTGATGCTCCCTTGATGACACAAATTGCCCGTAAATTTAATATTGATGTCAGTATATTAAGTTCTGACCTTGATTACGCCGGTGGCGTTAAATTCGGCATGATGGTCGCTGAACTTTTTGGTAATGAGTCGGACGATACGGCCGCTCTTGAATTTCTTCGCGAAAACAACGTAAAAGTAGAGGTACTTGGTTATGTCCTTTAACACCATCACCGCTTGGTTAAACCTGAATGGCGATCTTCTACTGATGGCAACCTGGCAAACACTCTACATGGTCGCTGTCGCGGGCATCGTCGGTTTCGTGGTTGGTATTCCACTAGGGGTTATTTTACATACCACCAAAAAAGGCGGCCTTCTCGAAAACACTCAGCTGAACCGCATTCTTGGTGCCATCGTCAACATTGGTCGCTCTGTGCCATTTTTGGTGCTTATGGTGGCCATTATTCCGGTGACAAAACTGCTTGTCGGTACGTTTATTGGCACCACGGCGGCCATTGTGCCGCTGACGATTGGCGCAATTCCATTTGTCGCTCGTTTAATTGAAAGTGCATTGCTGGAAGTGCCCACTGGTTTGGTCGAAGCTGCGCAGTCAATGGGGGCTACGCCGATCCAAATTATTCGTAAAGTGTTGCTTCCTGAAGCGCTACCAACGATTGTCAACTCAGTCACCATCACGATGGTCACTCTAGTAAGTTACTCTGCCATGGCCGGAACCGTTGGCGGCGGTGGCTTGGGCGATGTCGCTATTCGTTACGGCTTTCATCGCTACGACTTAGGCATCATGACGGTCACCGTGGTGATGTTGATTGTCTTAGTACAAATTATTCAATCGATTGGCGATAAGTTTGTCCGCCGTGTCGACCACCGTTAAATCACAATAAAGTTAAAACACAGATTCGTTTTATAACAAGGAGTTAATCATGAAATTTAGCCTTAAAGCTCTACTTACCCTCGCCGTTAGCGCTTCAGCACTCGTGCTGGCAGGCTGTGGTGAAAAAGCGGTCGACAACAATAAAATTAAAGTGGGTGTCATTGCCGGTGCTGAAGCACAAGTTGCTGAAGTTGCAGCAAAAATTGCAAAAGAAAAATACAACCTAGATGTAGAACTCGTAACGTTTACCGACTATGTTACTCCTAATGCGGCACTGGATGATGGTTCGATTGATATCAATGCATTCCAACACAAGCCATACCTTGATCAACAGATCGCTGACCGCGGTTACAAATTAGCGATTGCAGGTAACACCTTTGTTTACCCGATTGCTGGCTATTCAAAACAAGTGAAATCGGTTGATGAGATTCAAGATGGCTCTCGTATTGCGGTACCTAACGATCCAACCAACCTTGGTCGCTCTTTACTGCTGCTAGGACAGCAAGGCCTTATTACTCTACGTGACAGTGCAGGCCTACTGGCAACGGTACGTGATGTGGTCGCCAACCCAAAAAACATCACTATTGTTGAGTTAGATGCCGCGCAACTGCCTCGTTCACTTGACGACGTTACGCTCTCGATCATCAACACGACCTACGCCAGCTCAATCAATCTAACGCCTGAAAAAGATGGTGTGTTCGTTGAAGATAAAGAGTCACCTTATGTCAATATCATTGTTTCTCGTGCAGAAAATCTGAATGCTGAAAACGTGACTAACTTTGTTAAAGCCTACCAAACAGAAGAAGTGTACCAAGCCGCTTCGAAAATTTTTGACGGTGGCGCAGTAAAAGGCTGGTAATTAATAAACCTATTACCTGTGCAAAAAAGCCTATAAAAACAGAAAAGCCGATACGCGATGTATCGGCTTTTTCGTATCAACAACACGCACCTGTTTACTTAATATGATCCCAAGACATATTGGACACAATACGGCATGGGTCGCATTTAAAATGGAAAATGTCGTGCAGCGGTTCATCGAGTAGCCACTCTCCCCCACATTTCGGGCATTTTCTGGCTTGTTCGTCCGCTAGGCTCTGGCCGCCAACTCGATACTGATAGTAATAAGTAGGGACGTGGGTCAAAAACTCAATTCGTCCTCGTAAATCCCATCCTCTAATAAACAGCACACTGTCCGCATCGCAAATCTCGTGCAGTGCAGCGTGTTCTGCTCGACAACCACCCGCCATCTGAAGTTCATCACACGCCTGCCACTCTGTTTGCCATTTGATCACTGCTTTATGATCGCCATTTAAGGTCGCAGAATTACGATATAAAGGGATCGGCAGCAATGTGTCACCACTGCGCAGCGGAGAACAAGTGTGTACATAAGTGGTGTAAAGTATCTGCCAGCTAGGCAAAACATCATCAGCGGCTTGCTCGGAATTAAGATCGCGCCCCAACAAACGGGCTTTCGGAGCCAGCAAACTAGCCTCCGTCAAGCGACTCAGGCACACCCTAACAAAATCAGAGTGATACTTAGGGTGTAAGCTTTCTTGCTCTGGGCAAACCACCCGCACAAAGAACTCGCCCTCTCCCATCACGATGGGGAATTCACGCCCAAGCACTTGACCGTTATAGCGTAAAGCATCCATTAGGCCATTAATCGCTTTGTCTACCGCCGAGATAGTCGTGTTATCAAAACACTCAAACTGCAATTCAACCACGTACATCGTTACACCACAGGTTCTAAATTAGCGAAAAACTCGGCCACACTTTCGGCCAGCACGTCGCGTTTATCGGTACCTAAACGTTCTAATAACACATGGCCAGAAAGGTTACAGATCGAAATTACATCCATCTCCGCATCGGTTGCACCAATAAACACGGTTGGTTTGAGTTTTAGTCGGCGCTGAGTCACCAAATGACCGAGGATATTTTCCTGCAAACGAACAAAATCATCCTCACTCCACACTTGCAATAGAGCGAGCTCGTTGCCTTGCCATTTAGCGGGCATGTCCGCACAAAACTGTACGCCATAAAAGGCTTTAATATCAGAATGTAGAGTCAATTCAATCGCTGCTTCTACGTTAGAAAAATCAGCTGCAACCGATCTGACGACGGGCTTCCACAGCACACTGTCTTGGTCGTTCATCACTGCGCAAGGAGAATCCAACTCAGCCAACTCATCATTACGAGGAGACTCGCCATGCTTTGTTTGGTAAGCGTCAAGATAACGTTGAGTAAATGAAAGTAAGGCTTGCTCGGCAGTTTGTGCCATGAAGTGCTCCAAAATTGATGAGTCGCTGCCTTGTGTGATGACAGCAACCCTAGGATTGCGTAAAATTCTGCTTATTCTAATCGAATTGACGTGAAAGTATGAGCAAATATTCCGATGCCAAAGCGCTGGCAGGGTTAACCCTTGGCAAAAAAACCGACTACGCCAAACAGTACGATCCAAGCTTACTGCAACCTGTCCCTCGTAGCTTAAACCGTGATGATCTGCATTTGGGGGATAGCTTACCGTTTAAAGGCTGTGACATTTGGACTTTGTACGAGCTCTCTTGGCTCAATGAAAAAGGGTTACCACAAGTGGCAATTGGCGAGGTTTCTATCCCTGCAACAAGTGCTAGTTTGATTGAATCTAAATCCTTTAAGCTCTACCTCAATAGCTATAACCAAAGCAAAATAGCCAGTTGGGATGAAGTAACGCAGCGCTTAACCAACGATTTATCGGCCTGTGCCGGAGCGCCAGTCAGTGTCACTCTCAACCCGGTGAGCGATTACACTGGCCAAGCAATTGTGACTATGCAAGGTGAATGCATTGATGGACAAGATATTGAGATTGAAAGTTACCAATTTGATGCCAGCTTACTGAAAAGTGCCGCGCGTGGTGAGCAAGTCAATGAAACACTGCACAGCCATTTACTGAAATCGAACTGTTTAATCACCAATCAACCCGACTGGGGCAGCGTCGAAATTCATTATCAAGGTCAACAAATTGATCGAGAAGCACTGTTACGTTATCTCGTCTCATTTCGTGAACATAATGAGTTCCACGAACAGTGTGTAGAGCGCATCTTCACCGACATTATGCAATACTGCCAACCGACACAGTTAACGGTATACGCTCGATACACTCGCCGCGGCGGTTTGGATATCAACCCATTTCGCTCAACCGAACAAGAACGGCCAACACATAACCAACGTATGGCCCGTCAATAAGGATTAGCATTAGGATGATCAACGTGCGCTGGACACTTTTGCTCAGTTTAACTCTGGCTCTGTTTTCATTGGCTTCACAAGCCACTATCTACTCGTCGCCAATGTTAAATGAAGCCAATGGGTTGATTGATATCTCACCGAATCAAGCCAAAGCCCTAGCCACTGAGTATCTGACTCAGCGCAAGTTGGCCGAAAAATCAGAAAAATCATCATCAGTGATGGCGCGCGATGAAAGCGACAGTCGGATTCGAACACCGGGCAGCAGCGTTGATGCGTTAAAGATTTTAGCCAAAGCAGAGTTCCAGTTGCACAATATGGATGCCGCACTGGCCGCATTAAAACTTGCTGAAGAGCTCACGCAACACTATCAATTGCCTTATTTAGCCACGGATGTACAAATACTCAAAACTCGTCTAATTTGGCTCAATAATAATGATGCAAGCGCCGCTCGGCAGGCGCTACGCGCGATCAGCATTCAATATGATGCCATCAAAAATGCGGATCAAGTGGCAAAAGGTCTCGATTATAAAATTACCCTGCTCAAAGCAGAAATTGCCTCAAAAGCCAATGATATCGAACTGGCCAATAAGCTTTTTGCTGACCTAAAGCCTTACATTGATTCGATCTCCTCACCGAAAACCGTGATTGAATATCAGATTGTTATTGGTCAACATTTTCTCACTCATGGCTTTTACAATCGTGCTTTATCTGAGTTGCTAGTTGCCTACTGGGGCGCGATTGAAAACAACTCAAGCGCCCTACTCGCTAAAACTAATACCTTGCTGGCTCAGCTTTTTTTTGAAAGAAAAGTGCTCGATAAGGCTTTAGAGCATTTGTCTCAAGCCGCCGATTTTTATGACGGCTATAACAAGTCGCCAGCCTTGGCTGATGTATTGCAACGTATGGGCGATGTCTATTACCAGCAAGGTAAATACAATCTAGCGCTCGTTCACTACTTCAACGTGATCGATCACGAAACGAGCCGCAATGATCTGGAAAAAATCATTGAAGTGCGTATTAGTTTGGCAGCGACCTACCTTAATCTCTATAACTACCCATTAACTGACCAATATCTCACTCGCGCTGAAGACTTGCTTGAGCTGAAAGATTATCCTCGTTTAAAGGCACAGGCTTATTTACTGCATTCAGGATTAGCCTTTCACCAAAAGCAAGCCGATGTGGTCATCAGCAACGCTCAACATGCTTTAAGCGTTGCTAAAACGATGCAAGATGAAGAGATTGAAGAGCATGCCTATCGGTTACTGGCCTTGGGTTATGAGCAAAACGGTCAGTACGCACAGGCCTTAGAGAACATAAAACGCAGCAATGCACTATCGCAAATACGCCAAGAAAAACTCAACCAAATCAGTGAAGATGCTTTTCGTCAACAAAAAGAGTTTGTAGAACAAACCTTACATCTGGTCGGGCAAGAAAAAGCGCTGCTCAAAACTCAAGAAGAGTATAATAAGTTCAAAAAGATCGCCTTTATTCTGTTTATCATCTCCATTATTTTATTTTTACTGCTACTGCGTAGAGGCTACCTTATCCAGTTGCAAAATGAAGAAATCGATGAACTCAACAGCACGCTCTTTACCCATTCTCGCTCTCGCTTACGTAACCTGCGCATGCTCAATGCTAAGCTTCCTTCAGCGATGCAAAAAAGCAGCCGTCATTTTGAGCCGTGGTATATTGGTGAACTCATCCACGAGCCACTGAGTGATCGCCTCCGCTTTGTGATGATTGATATTCCCTTTCTGCGCAACATGTACTTAGAACATGGCTATTCAGCTGGCTTAGAATTGGAGCATCAATTTGGTCAGTTTTTAAAATCGAAAATCAAAGAACCGAATCGGATTTATCACTTTTCAGATTCCAATCTGCTCTATATCGAACCGAATGCCGATCGCAATACACCGCCTGAAATCGCATTCGATCAAATTCAGCAATGGATAGATGAATTTCAACCTGAACGTCGCTTAAACCGTACAATACGGATGGGCATCGCCGACTACCCATTTTTGCCAAGAGCTTATATGGCGATTAATGATAAAGAGCTGCTCGATATTCTGCTGATGGCAACCAACACGGCTCGTGAGCTAAGTATGAGAGAAGAAGCAAGCCATTGGGTCTACTTAAAAGCGATTGATAACGCTCCAGCCGCTAGTTTTGCCTCCAACAATATTCGCAAATCATGCAAGCACGCCATCAATCAAGGGTTGATAAAAGTGCATTCTTCTTATAAGAATGAGGAGAGCATCAAAAAACTCCTAAAAGATGGGTAATTACTCGGCATTCAATGTGTTAAAGCAGTGACGTGGGCAATTAATTTGTTATTATCGATAAATCAATTAATAGGATCCTAACGATCCTCGCAGTTTAGTTTAGTTGTACATGGGCGCTCTCGAACAGGATATTCAAACACAGTTACAGCAGCTGAAAACTCAGTTGGAACAGGTTCGTTTGACACACAGGGACACTTCGTTCAAATTTAAACGAGAACATACTGTCCTAAAACGGATCGTCGCATCATTAAGCTTGGCGTGTCAGGGTAATGATCATCAGCTAAATATTAATTTATCGGATCTTCGTGAAGCTCTAGAGCAACAAAAAGATGTAAGCACGCTCATACCTCGCTTAGCCGTATTGGAGCGCATGTTGAAGCAACAAACTTTGGTTATGGAAAAAGAAAACTCTCATTTGGACTCTCAAATCAAACATTGTGGGGAAACATTACTTCGCGTTGCTGGCCTACCCGCCAAACTTAAGCGTGATTTGCGTGATCTGCTCAGTTTTTCAGAAGCTCAGCCTAAAGCCGAACAAGCGATTCAACTGCTTGGGATTTATGAACGTGCAATCAAAATAATAACAGCGAACCCGAATACGGCCATCAGCGAGCTGCATGTCGCGGATAGAGAGCTATTGACCAAGCTATCCGATGAACTGCAACACCTGATCACTGAATTGGATTTTGAAGGTGAATCAGGGGAACTACTGGTAGATATTCGTGCCAAGCTGTTGATTGGCGTATCGACATCAACGCTCTTAGAGTTGACGTTAGAGATTCTAAAACTGGTGATTGATGGCACCAACAGTGAGCGCAAAACATCTGAGAAGTTTTTAGAACAGGTCAACTCATCACTCACAAAACACATTAAAAGTAGCACTCACAACGCAGACCAAAGCCAGAGTTACTTTGAACATCGCCAAGAGATGAATGCTGAACTCGCCGCTTTGATTACCCAAAGCCAAACTCTAATCAAAGATTCTGTGGCGATTGACGATCTTAAGCTCTCCGTTTCACCTATATTATGCGAAATGGCGTCACTTTCTGAACGCTTAAGTCATGCAGAGCAACGCGAGCAGGCACTGATTGAACGCTTAAATTATGGCAAAAATCAAATGGAAGCTCTGTTCGAACTCACCCAAGATTATCGCCGTCGATTGGAAGATCAGTCTCAGCGCTTGCTGCTTGATCCACTGACAAAAGTCTATAATCGCACCGCCTTTAATGACCACCTTGAGCTGGAATACCGGCGCTGGATAAGAGCTCAACACACTTTCCGAATCGTAATCTTTGATATTGATAAGTTCAAAACTATCAACGATAGCTTTGGCTATACGGCAGGTGATAAAGCCCTTAAAATTATTGCCCGCACCATATCCAAAGAAGCATCCGATACGGATACCGTGGCACGTTTCTCTGGTGAAGAATTTATTATTTTACTTCCCGATCAAGAAGATAATCACTGTTTCAAGCTAGTACAAAATATTCAACGTAATGTGTCTAAACTGCCTTTCAAGTTCAGAGACAAGAGTATTACGATTACACTTTCAGCCGCGAGTACCTGTTTTAAAGACTCCGATACACCAGAGGAAGTACTTGAACGTTTACGCCGCTCGTTACTAGAAGCCAAAAGTTTCGGCCCTAACCAAGTGGTTTGGAAATAAACACAAGTCCAGATCGGATGTAGACAAAAGAAACCCATTCAAATCGCGGCCTTAACTGGTCGCTATTTGAACAAAACCAAACTAAAGCGTGCTTAACATCACACTCTGCTTGCATAAACATTTCCTAACAATCGAGAAAAGAACTAGATTGATACTGTAATTTCAATCAGTTATGTCGTCCTATCGCACATCCGCCACTAAACGAACCATGACCTATACTCCATACTAAGCGGGTATATATAAAAACCAACTTTAGTCGTAGCGTGGACATTTTCCTTACTTCTCAACTAAGGAGGCCAGTATGATTACTCATATCAGCCCTACAGGCAGCATGGATCTGCTTTCTCAACTTGAAGTTGAGCGTCTAAAAAAGACCGCGTCGAGCGATCTATATCAACTGTATCGCAACTGCACTTTGGCGGTACTTAACTCTGGTAGCCATACGGATAACTCAAAAGAACTTCTTGAAAAATATAAATCTTTTGATGTCACTGTCATGCGCCGTGAACGCGGTATCAAGCTAGAGCTGACGAATCCACCAGAACATGCCTTTGTTGATGGGCAGATCATTAAAGGAATTCAAGAACATCTGTTTTCGGTCCTACGCGATATCGTTTATGTCAACATGCATCTGGCGGATAATCAGCGCCTAAATCTTACCAATGCCATTCACATCACCAACTTAGTGTTTGGTATTTTGCGTAATGCCAGTGCCTTGGTTCCCGGTCTTGAACCTAACTTAGTGGTTTGTTGGGGTGGACACTCTATCAACCCTACTGAGTACCAATATACGCGGGAAGTGGGCCATGAACTGGGCTTGCGTGAACTGAACATTTGTACAGGCTGCGGACCAGGCGCTATGGAAGGGCCAATGAAAGGAGCCGCCATTGGACACGCTAAACAGCGCTATACCGCACAACGCTATCTTGGCTTAACAGAACCATCGATCATTGCCGCCGAGCCACCGAATCCGATTGTGAACGAACTGGTGATTATGCCGGATATTGAAAAACGGCTAGAAGCTTTTGTGCGAATGGCGCACGGCATCATTATTTTCCCCGGTGGAGCAGGTACAGCGGAAGAACTGCTGTACATTTTGGGTATCATGATGCACCCAGATAACGCAAGCCAACCAATGCCAATTGTACTGACTGGTCCAAAAGAGAGCGAAGCCTACTTCCGTTCAATCGACACATTCATTGCCGAAACATTAGGTGAAAAAGCACGCCAGCATTATCAAATCGTCATTGATGATCCAGAAAAAGCGGCGCGTATCATGAGCCAAGCGATGCCGCTGGTTCGTCAGCATCGTAAAGATAGTGGTGATGCTTATAGTTTCAACTGGTCCCTCAAAATCGAGCCTGAGTTCCAACTGCCTTTTGAACCGACTCACGACAGTATGGCCAACTTGGATTTACACCTAAACCAAAAACCAGAAGTACTCGCTGCTAACTTGCGTCGCGCCTTCTCTGGCATTGTCGCTGGTAATGTGAAAGCGGAAGGCATTCGAGAAATTGAACGTCACGGCCCATTCATCATTGATGGCGATGCCCAATTGATGAAAAAAATGGATCTATTGCTAAAAGACTTCGTTGCACAACACCGAATGAAGCTACCGGGTGGCAGTGCTTATGAACCTTGCTATAAAATTGCAACCAATAACCATTAACCATTAACCATTAACCATTAACCATTAAAGGCAAAAATAACTTATGCCGGGGATGAGTGGCAATATTAAGTGAGATCATTACAATAAGGGCTTATTAAGCCCTTATTTTTTGGTCGTTATGTCTTTACACCTTGTCATCATTGATGCTTTGAATTTGATCCGTCGGGTGCACTCCGCACAACCCGATCCTAACGATAATATAGCAAGAACCATAGAGACAACCTCGCGCACCTTGCACCGTATCATCAATGAAGCTCAACCGACCCACATCATCGCCGTGTTTGATCATCACTTACAAGACCGGGGCTGGAGAGCACAACTTCTACCGACTTATAAGCAGAACCGGAAGCCGATGCCAGAAGCACTGCAACTTGGCTTAGACGCCATTCAGCAAGCATGGTGGGAATTAGGGATTGATTCACTGCTCTCGGAAGGTGATGAAGCCGATGATTTGGTGGCCACCTTAGCCACGAAAGTGGCAAGCCACGGTGAAAAAGTAACGATCGTTTCAACCGATAAAGGCTATTGCCAACTGCTCTCCCCCACTTTACAAATTCGTGACTACTTTCAACATCGTTGGTTAGATCAACCCTTTATTGAACAGGAATTTGGCGTAAAGCCGAGCCAATTAACCGATTTTTGGGGATTAACGGGCATCAGTTCAAGCCAAGTTCCCGGCATTGCCGGCATTGGTCCAAAAGCAGCAAAAGAGATATTAACGCAATTTCCCGACATAGAAGCGGCCTACGCCAGTGCTGATTTGGCCAAGAAATACCGTAAAAAATTTGATGAGCAGATCGATATGGCGCGAGTCTGCAAACACATTGCCACACTAAAGACCGATATAGAGCTCGGTTTTAATTTGCAAGACATTCGCTTTTCAGCGCAAGTACCGCGTCCAGAATAGCAAAACGCTCCTAGATAGGAGCGTTAAATTAAATTATCGAACCGTTAATGCGGAGAGATGTTCGACAAGCATTGGACATGCACTGTGATCTCTTCACGATCATGATACAAATGCTTTGCCTGCATGCGGAACTTTACATCATTTTTAATCAGAAAAACTTTCATATTTTCAATATCTTGTAAAACTTCATCATAGCGCCCTTTCATTGGCAGCTTTAAGTTGAAGATGGCTTCTTTCGCCCAACCCTTGAGGATCCACTGCCCCATTAAATGCGCAACACGAGCTGGCTTTTCAATCATGTCACACACAATCCAAGTCACGTTCTTGCGTGGCGGCTCAAATTTAAAACCA
Organism: Vibrio sp. V12_P9A6T4; assembly: GCF_963874835.1. NCBI lineage: Bacteria > Pseudomonadati > Pseudomonadota > Gammaproteobacteria > Vibrionales > Vibrionaceae > Vibrio > Vibrio sp. V12_P9A6T4. The sequence goes on from NZ_CAWNJO010000093.1 coordinate 29,223, forward strand.
TCCTCGGCATGGTGTTTCACTTGTCCTGTGTCCATCAAACTTTCAGCCATTAGACCGTTGTCGATAGCATGAACAAACATCGAACGCTTCACCAGTTGGTAAGTCCAGCCCCCCGGGCATGCGCCCAAGTCTACCGCCCACATTCCCGGAGCCAAACGTTCATCCCACTCTTCACGAGGAATAAACACATGGAAAGCCTCTTCCAACTTCAGTGTGGAACGACTTGGCGCATCGGCTGGGAATTTCAAACGAGGAATACCCATGAAAAAAGGCGAGTTATTGTTGGTGTACGAATACCCGACGAAGCAGTGGCCGGGTTGAATAAAGCAGACATGTAGCACAGGTCTCTTCGCCGACTCTTTGTTAGACAAAATCCCCTTGCCACGTAACGCTTGACGCAATGGCACGGTAAACTTACGACAAAATTTGAGCAACTCTTTCGCTTCATTGGTATCTGGCGTCTCAATGCGAATGTCACCACAACGCGGAAAACCCTCAAGTTCGGCGAGTTCAGATAAGATAGGCGAAATACGATCATCTTTAGGTAAATCGCTAAATTCCGCCGCTACCGCAAACATCTGACGAGCAAAAATAAGCGATTGGAAATCGATCTCTTTAACCAACTTATCAGCATCACCGGCCTGATAGCACTCAAACAAAACATAACCCGTATTGTTTTTCAAACGAGGAAAACCAAAAACCTCTAGCTTAGTCGCTTTATCTTGGATCTCTCCGGCACACTCTTTTTCAAAGCCTGCACGACAATAGAGCATTACGTGTTTCACTGGTCCACCTCTTGAATATTAAGTGCTGCATAGCCAAACACTCCCCACCCTAGCATAAAGAACACGCCACCAAATGGCGTGATCGGGCCAAACCACTTGATGCCCGTGAGTGCTAAAGCGTAAAGACTGCCGCTAAAACAAAGGACGCCGATGATAAAGCAAATTGCCGCAATGAAAAAATATTTTTGTGCTTTCGATCCCAAACGACAACGCAGCAAAATACCACACGCTAATATGGCTAAAGCGTGAATCGATTGGTACTGCACTCCCGTTTCAAACACCGAAAGCAAGTAAGGGGTTAAATACGCTTTTAGGCCGTGCGCCGCAAAAGCTCCTAGAGCGACACCAACGCCCGCCATAAAAGCCGCGATAGTGAGCAATAACTTACTCTTCATCTAACAATACCTCTTGTTCACGTCTGGCTTTTTTGAGCATCCAATCACGGAAAGTAGCGATGCGCCCCATATCGGCCTGCTTCTCGTGACAGACCACATAGAAAGCATTTTTAGTCATCAGCACTTCATCAAAAGGCGCAATCAAGCGACCCGCTTCCAGCTCTGGCTGAGCTAGCACGTTATTCCCCAGTGCGATACCTTGCCCATGCGCCGCCGCTTGCAGCACCATGGTCGAATGGCTAAAGATGGGGCCGTGGTTGACATTCACCCCTTCAAGATCGTTCTCTTTGGCAAACTGTTTCCAATCTTTACGTGAAGTATCGTGTAGCAGCGTATGGCGTGTTAGATCGTCCAGTGTTTCTAAAGGCTTAGGGCCTAACAGCAGTGAAGGAGAACAAAGCGGGATCAAAAACTCTTGATACAACTTATCCGCGCGTAAACCAGGCCAGTTACCTCGCCCATAATAAATCGCCACATCCACATCATCGGTTAACGACCCTTCATCCATATCAACCGCTTTGATACGCACATCAATATCCGGCTCTTGCTGGTTAAAATCGGCCAGACGCGGCACGAGCCACTGAATCGCAAAACTCGGCGGTAAACTAATGGTTAATGCCCCTTTCTCACTGCGCTCGAGTACCTTATCGGTGGCTTCAGAGAGTGCGGTGAAGATATCTTTAATGTCGAGAAAGTAACTTTGCCCTTCTTCTGTCAATAGCAGAGAACGATTACGACGGCGAAATAGCTTTAACCCTAAAAATTCCTCTAACGCTTTGATTTGATGACTAACTGCGGCTTGTGTCACAAATAGCTCTTCCGCAGCGCGAGTAAAACTCAGCTGGCGAGCTGCCGCTTCAAACACTTTCAGCGAGTTTAATGGTGGCAATCTTCTGGACATAGGTACACTCAAAAATTAGATTAGTTTTTTTAATCTGAAACATTATAAATTGTCCATTGCCGAGCGGCTAGAGAAATTCTATATTTCACCCCGCAACAAGGCCTGAACGGCTTGATTCAGTTATGAATCAATTGGCTTTTGTTGCGATGTTGTGTTTGCAAACTCGTATTTCGAGTGAGGTAGAATTCTACCATCCTGTTTTGTGCAGTTATCCCCTGCACCAAAACATATACTTCCTGTATTTATTGTTTGACCTGTCTGTCAAATTCTTTAGCACCGCCCTTGGGCGGTGTTTTTTTATGTCTGTGATTAAGTCGGAGCCATAAAAAAACCGCTCACGAAAACGTGAGCGGTCGATTCTGTATCGAGATAACGATTAAGGTCGATATACCTTGATGTTGTTAAAGCCTTGCTCTTTCAAATACAGAGCTTGAAGCCGGCTCATCACACCGCGCGCACAATATAAGAGATATGTTTTCGATTGATCCAAATCGCCAAACTGAGTCGATAGCTTGTAGAAAGGTAAGTGTTTCACTTCCACTCCTTCAATCAGCAGTGGCTTATCATCTTCCTCATCTGGGCTACGAATATCAAGTACCACCGCATCTTTTTCGATAGCGGTCACTTGTTCAACTTCAGGTGCTTGCTCTTGGCTCTCTTTTTCAATATCACGAATATCCATTTGACGAGCGTTGTAAACAACGTGCTCTAGGATTGAGAAATCAAACTTCGCCTCTTCGGCTTCTAATTTCGCTTTCACCGCTTTAACTGTTGGGCTTTTTGAAATAACCCCACAGTATTCTGGCATCGTTTTGGCAAAATCTTCTGTTCCAATCTCGCGCGCCACTTTAATAATCTCTTCTTTGTCCCAGTTGATGAGAGGACGCAAAATTAGAGTATCTGTCACACCATCAATATGACGAAGATTAGTTAGAGTTTGGCTCGAAACTTGACCCAACGCTTCTCCGGTCACTAAAGCTTCAATATTTAACTTATGAGCTATCATGCCTGCGGCGCGCATAAACATACGTTTTAACACCACACCCATTTGGCCATCGTCTACTTTTTCTAAGATTTCAGCCACCACAGGCTCGAAATCGACCGAGATAAAACGCACTTTGGCTGAAGAACCGTATTTATTCCACAAATAATGGGCCACTTGCTTTACACCAATTTCATGCGCAGGGCCGCCTAAATTGAAGAAGCAATAATGCACTTTTGAGCCACGTTTGATGTGTAAATAGCTTGATACACCCGAGTCAAAACCACCAGAAATCAAACTCAATAAATCTTCTTGAGTGCCAAGAGGGAAACCACCTAAGCCTTTATAACGGGCAATCACTTGATTGAGCAATTCATCGGCTATTTCAATATTGATGGTAACGTCCGGGTTTTTAAGTTGAACTTTTGCACTCTCAACTGCTTGGTTTAAACCACCACCAACATAACGCTCAACATCGATTGAGGTAAAATCATGCTTTCCTCGACGCTTAGCACGCACAACAAAAGTTTTTCCTTCGATGTTATTACGGCTGAGCGCTAACACTTGCTCGTAAATGTCATGCATATCCTTAAACTCAGATTGCTGCACTTCGAGCACTTGCTGGATGCCAGGAGTATGAGTCAGAATTTCAAGGACTTCTTGATAGTATTGGTCACTTTGCGCAGCCACTTCAATGTGATCGCGACGGTTAAATACCGCGACCGACTCTGTTCTTCGTTTGATGATATTACGAATATTGGACTCTAAAATTTTTGTAAAGCGCTTGCGTACTGAGTCACTTTTAACAAAAATTTCCGGATGGGGCTTAACAATAAATTTCATAGTTCTATTCGCAATCTGATTGGGCAACGTGGTGAATCAATGGGTCGCATTCTACTTGCTACTGATACACCGCTAAGGGCGCAGGATTATACACGAGGTCATAACCATAAAAAAGACGAGCCTTAGCGCTCGTCTATGTGTTTTTGCATAATCCAACGTAACTTACTGAACGGATGGAACTTCATCACTGTACAGCGGTTCACCTTGCATGATACTGATTTCTACTCGGCGGTTGCGTGAACGTTCACTTTCCGTATCGTTAGAGCCGACTGGGTCGGTATCGGCCATACCACGCACCCTGAGTCGTTGATGAGAAAACCCACGAACCTTTTCCATCTCTTGCGCCACAGAAACCGCTCGTTGAGCCGAAAGATCCCAGTTTGAGCGATACAATTCAGAATCGACACTTTGATTGTCGGTATGGCCAGAAATACGCACAATGCCCGGCACATCTTTAACCAGATCGGCAATTTGACGAACCAATGGACGAAACTTAGGTTGTAGAAATGCAGAACCTTCGGGAAACGCACCTTTTTCACGAATACGGATCACCAATTGCTGACCTAAGTTTTCAACTTCAATAGCGCCTTGTTCGATTTCTCTTGCTAACGCTTTTTTGATGTCCTGTTCAACAATTTCCATCTCTTGCGACATAGATTCTGCTTGCTGTTGTTGCATTTCCGATTGAGTATTTTGATTATTCTGCGTTGAAGTTTCAGGGGATTGCCCCCCCGTCAATTGACCTTCTTCACGCTGAACACCACCCGCTCGATCTGAATCCCCTTCTTGAAACTCAAGTGTCTGCTGCGTGATATCAATGGTTTGTTGCATGATGACATCAATCGGTGTCGGTTCGGGGCGGCCTGGGCGAAACTCTTGTGCAATGATGCTTGTCCCTTTAGGAATGTCTTTCACTTCCAAACGATTTTGCACACCAAAAGCAAACTTCATCGAGCCCGCTATCTGTTTAAACTTCAGTACGTCCATCTCGGAAAAAGAGAGCAGTAGTACGAAGAAACACATCAACAGCGACATTAAATCGGCAAAGGTTCCCATCCACAACGGCAAGCCGGGAGGTGGGCATTTACAGCCTTCTTCATCATCCATTACAGGCTCCGTTATTCGCTATCAACATCTAAAACACGCTTGCCTTCATTGAGGTAGTTTTTCAGATAACTATCAATGACCCGTGGGTTTTGTCCATCCTGAATGGCCAGAACGCCATCCATGATTAAACGACGGTTAAGCTTTTCTTGATCTCGGCGCAAAGCAAGTTTGTCTGCAATCGGGAAAAAAATCATGTTCGAGAGAACAGCGCCATACAAGGTAGTTAATAAGGCAACGGCCATGGCGGGGCCAATTGATTTGGGGTCATCCATGTTAGACAGCATGGCAACCAAGCCCACCAAAGTACCGATCATGCCCATCGCTGGCGCTACGTCACCAAAAGCACGAAATACGCCAGTTCCCTGTGAATGACGCTCATCAGTCAATACAATGTCTTTTTGCAACGCAGAACGCACCACGTCAGCATCATGGCCATCCACCAGCAAATCGATCCCCTTTTGCATGAAGCTATTGGTAATTTCCATCTCTTCTAATGCAAGAAAACCACCTTTCCGCGCCGCATCAGCCATTTCTACAATTTTCGCGATCAAATCTTCAGGTTCATCGGATTTGAACATAAATGCCTTACCTGCCACCTTGGCTGCACCGAAGAATTGTCCCATCGTGAACTTCATCAATACAACAAACATTGACCCACCCACTACGATCAAGATGGATGTGACGTCGAAGAACATCATTAGGCTTCCGCCTAAAATCATCGCCATGATAACGAAAGCGAGGCCTCCGATCAGGCCTATCAGCGTTGCTAAATCCACAAAGCACTCCTCATGCTGCTTACCCGCGATAATGAGTTTAAACTCGTTATCGGCAATAGATTCAAATCTTTAAGTAAATTATTGGATCATACCGAAATTCTCTCTATTCAGTTTATACCTAAACTGAGCAAAGATGCACTGTTGCCAGCACACTGATATGGTCAAGATTCTGAGTCACCGTCACTATTTCAGTAAATATCGGCCTGGTTGCTAAGTATCGTATTATTATTTTTATTATTTGTGATAGTGACAGTTCCAAAAGAGGGACTTTTCAGACAAAAATCGTTGGTTAAATTTGACCATCACTACGCCCTAAGGTAACTTTCGTGCATATTTACCAAGATAAAAAGATTATGGCGAGCAAGAAACCTGAAAATATGCCCTTCGAAGCGACAATCGAAGAACTTGATAGCTTAGTGGAACAGCTAGAAAATGGCGATTTAGCCTTAGATGATGCGCTAAAAAAATTCGAGCGCGGAATATCCCTTGCTCGTGCTGGACAAAGTAAGTTAAGTGAAGCGGAGCAGCGAGTCAGTATTTTGCTCAGTGCGAGCGATGACGCGCCACTCTCTGACTTTACTGAACTACCTGAGTAATAGGCACGTATTACTGATACATACTTATTACTGACTCATATTTATCGATCTCATCGCTCGCTATGTGACTTGAACCTGTCAATTAAGTCACAGGGAAACGGTCGATCGTAACCTAGTAGATACCACAACTTAGTAGAAAGAGTGTCCTATGATTGAGGCTCTGAGCTCCTATCAGCAAAGAAATATTGACCAATTAAACCTTTGGTTAGGCCGTTTACCGCACCAAAAACAACCGTTGATTGACGCGATGCGCTACGGTTTGTTACTTGGCGGCAAAAGAGCTCGACCTTATTTGGTGTATATCACAGGGCAAATGCTTGGTTGTACGCCAGATGAACTCGATACCCCAGCCTGCGCAATAGAATGTATTCATGCTTACTCATTGATCCACGATGACCTTCCCGCGATGGACGACGATGAATTGCGTCGCGGTAAAGCCACTTGTCACATCGAATTTGACGAAGCCATCGCGATTTTAGCGGGCGATGCCCTGCAAACACTGGCCTTTACTATTTTGGCAGAAGGTCAACTCGCCGAACATGCGCAAGTCAACCGCATTAAGATGGTTCAAATGTTGGCTCAAGCTTCCGGTGCTCAAGGTATGTGTATAGGGCAAGCGTTGGATCTGCAAGCGGAAAATCGTCTGGTTTCAGTGCAGGAATTAGAAGAGATCCATCGCAATAAAACAGGAGCCTTGATGCGTTGTGCAATCCGTTTAGGTGCGCTTGCGGCTGGTGAAAAAGGGCTTGCGGTACTACCACAATTGGATCGCTATGCCGATGCCGTTGGTCTCGCATTCCAAGTTCAAGATGATATTTTGGATATCGTTAGCGATACCGAGACATTAGGTAAACCTCAAGGCTCGGATCAACAACTCAATAAAAGTACCTACCCAGCGCTGCTAGGGTTACAAGGTGCTATTGATAAAGCACAAAGTCTGTTACAGGAAGCTCTTCAAGCCTTGGAAGCAATACCCTACAATACAGAATCACTCGAAGAGTTCGCCCGATACGTCGTCGAGCGCAAGAACTAAACTATAAGCGCGCAAAATTATGACTCTTGATATTTCAAAATACCCAACACTGGCTTTAGCAAATACACCCGATGAACTGCGCAGTCTGCCGAAAGAGGTTCTGCCAACGTTGTGTGATGAATTAAGAAACTACCTTCTTAATTCAGTCAGTCAGTCGAGTGGCCACCTTGCGTCAGGCTTAGGCACGGTTGAATTAACGGTTGCCCTACACTACGTCTATAATACCCCTTTTGATCAACTGATTTGGGATGTAGGCCACCAAGCTTACCCGCACAAAATCTTAACTGGTCGCCGCGAGAAAATGTCGACCATTCGTCAAAAAGATGGTCTTCACCCTTTTCCTTGGCGTGAAGAAAGTGAATATGACACGCTCTCTGTCGGCCACTCGTCCACCTCAATCAGTGCCGCCTTAGGGATGGCGATCAGTGCAGGTAAAGAAGGGAAAAATCGCAAAGTGGTGGGCGTGATTGGTGATGGTGCTATCACCGCAGGCATGGCCTTTGAAGCAATGAACCATGCTGGCGACGTTCATCCGGATATGTTAGTCGTGCTCAACGACAACGAAATGTCGATCTCTGAAAACGTGGGCGCACTGAATAATCATTTAGCGCAACTGCTTTCCGGTAGCCTTTATACCTCGATCCGTGAAGGGGGCAAAAAAGTGCTCTCTGGCATACCGCCTATCAAAGAGCTGGTACGTCGCACAGAAGAGCACTTGAAAGGCATGGTCGTACCCGGCACCTTGTTTGAAGAGCTTGGATTTAACTATATCGGCCCAGTAGATGGCCATGATGTGATTGAACTTATCAAGACATTACGCAACATGCGCGAGCTCAAAGGCCCGCAGTTTTTGCACATCATGACCAAAAAAGGCAAAGGTTATGAGCCCGCCGAAAAAGATCCGATTGGTTACCATGGCGTTCCTAAATTTGACCCGAGCCACACTAGCCTGCCAAAAAGCAGCAATGCTAAACCGACTTTTTCTAAAATCTTTGGCGATTTTTTATGCGACATGGCCGCGCAAGATCCAAAATTAATGGCGATTACACCCGCGATGCGCGAAGGCTCTGGCATGGTTCGCTTTTCAAAAGAGTTTCCACAACAATATTTTGATGTGGCGATTGCTGAGCAACATGCCGTCACCCTTGCGACAGGCATGGCGATTGCGGGAGATCATCCGATAGTGGCGATCTACTCAACCTTTTTACAACGGGGTTATGATCAGCTGATCCATGATGTTGCCATCATGAATTTACCGGTTATGTTTGCCATTGACCGCGCAGGGTTAGTCGGAGCTGATGGCCAAACTCACCAAGGTGCGTTTGATTTAAGCTTCATGCGCTGTATTCCCAACATGGTGATCATGGCACCCGCCGATGAAAATGAGTGCCGACAAATGCTCTATACCGGCCATAAACACACAGGGCCAAGCGCCGTGCGTTATCCTCGTGGCAATGGCATGGGAGTCGAAATCCAAACCCAATTTAGTGCGTTAGAGATTGGCAAAGGACGCATTATGCGCCAATGTGACACGGCTATCGCGAATGAAAAAATCGCGATCCTCAACTTTGGCACTTTCCTACCAAACGCGCTTGAAGCAGCCGATAAGCTAAATGCAACAGTGGCTGACATGCGATTTGTTAAGCCCCTTGATGAAACACTCATTCGCCAACTGGCTGCGCAACATGATGTGCTAGTGACCTTGGAAGAGAATGCGATTGCAGGTGGTGCGGGTGCCGGCGTCATTGAATTGATGATGAAAGAGAAAATCCTAAAACCAGTACTCAATTTAGGTTTGCCTGATCAATTCATCGCTCAAGGCACACAAGAAGAGCTGCATGCAGAATTAGGTTTAGATGCCAAAGGCATCGAGCGTTCCATTCAAGAGTATCTAGAGAAGTAGCTCGTTTTTTGTTCGCTGCCGGCTTTTATGAACTGAATGTCTTGATGAACTACACCACTTTCAGTTACATCCCAATACTCAAAACCCTCGCATCGCGAGGGTTTTGTTTTTATATCGGCTGGCTCCACTCAAACTGAGTAAACAGCCTTTGCCATACCTCATCAAAACCAGCTTTAAGCACTAATGCTTGGCCAGTAAACGGATGAGTAAAACGTAATTCAGAGGCATGGAGCATCAGACGCTGCGCGTCATAATGATCGCGAAATAGGCGGTTGTGCTTGCCATCACCATGAGTGGTATCACCAATAATCGGGTGACTCAAATGGTGCATATGACGACGCAGCTGATGTTTACGGCCTGTTTGCGGTTTCATTTCCACCAAACAGTAGCGGCTGGTTGGGAAACGCCCGGTTGAATACGGCACTTCTACTGTCGCTAATGGCTGATAAGCGGTGATCGCTTCTTGGGCTTCTTTATCTTGTTTGGCAAACTTATCGGCAATTTTATCTAACTCGATTTTGAGTGGGTAATCAAGCACATCCCCTTGTTCAATCCAACCACGCACAATCGCATGGTACGTTTTTTCCATTTGATGGTTGGCAAACATCGGCATCATTTGCGCCGCCACTTCACTGGAGAGCGCAAACACGAGCACGCCAGAAGTTGGCCTATCTAATCGATGTAGGGGAAACACATGCTGGCCAATTTGATCGCGCAGCGTTTGCATCACAAATTGCGTTTCGTGTTTATCTAGCCATGAGCGATGCACCAGCATTCCTGCGGGTTTATTCACGGCGACCAAATCATCGTCCTGATACAGAATCTCTAACATGGTTGGCTTACCTCATCAATCAAACGTAGCAACGCAATCACCTCAGCCAATTCCGCTTGATGTTGCCATGCCTCTTCAAAATAGGGAGTGAGCGAGAACCCTTGAGGAAGCTCTGTTTGCTGCTCAATTGCCAATAACATTTTGGGGATGAAAATCCACTGCAGCCACTGCTCCGGAGTGAGGGTATCGATGGAGAAAGGCTCTGTGCTCATCAATGCGCTTTCGCTTGGCGGCTGGGATTGCCAGCGCTGAGAATTGCGTAACTGAGTTTCTAATTTTTCCAACAGGTGGGTCAGTTCTGTGCTTACTGTCATTATTCACCAAGTTAATTTGCTAAGTGACCTTGAAAATGGGCTATAGAGTACCATTTATTGTTCAAAGAGAGTTATTGATCAAAAATAGTTATTCAAGAACACAAGTTAAGGCCACTTTATCCATGGATACCATTCATACGCTTAGCCAATTGCTCACCAATAGTGGTAGCCAATATCGGATCTTTGATTTAGGAAGGCGCATCTGCCCGATTGAAAATACACACTTTTCTCAAGTAGAAAAAGGTCAACAACCGTATCCCTATCCATTGCAGCGTCATGCTCATCTTGCCATCGCGTATTGGAACCAAGCCCAACAACCTTGGATCTGGTTTCTTAAATTCTCTTTGGATGAACGCGGCCTACTCAAACAAGCTGAGATAGGTAACTTCATCAAGTTTGTACTTGAAGCGATGGGGTCACGTTTGCATCAAGACCTCAGCGATGAGCAGCAGCAAAAGCTTGCCAATAATCCTTATACCTTTAAACCGAGCGACGATAAAATGGCAGTATTCCACAGCCAAATACGCGCCCAGTTGAACCTACCATCAAGCCAATATTATGAGCATGCGCAACACTATTTTAGTGGGGATTTAGGCTGGGAAAACTGGCAGACGGTCGGCTTACAAGGCATTACTGATATTTGTGCTCGTTTAAGCAAAGAACAAAATAGCGTGTTACTAAGGAAGGCATTAAACCACCTCCCCGCTCAGCCTTTGTATGCCCTGCTGGGGGCGCTCGAACATAGTGCACCGTTGAATGATAAGTTGGCGCTGCGTTTGCAAGAGATGGCAATGTTGCACATCGAAAGCCACGAACCTGATCCGTTCTTACTCTCTGCTTTAATACGAGCCTTATCAGGTGCGAATAATGCACTCACCGCGACCTTGGTTGAACGTATTCTGCAAAGCCCACGCTTGAGCCATCAAGAGATATTAATTGCCATTGCAGGGCGCTCGTGGCATGTATTGTCTAACCCATCACTTGCCGAAACGTTTTTATTACGCTTGGCGCAAACAGGCAATCAAGCCCTCTTTAACCAGCTCTTTGCTGATTTAGTGATGCTGCCAGAACTGCGAATGGTACTGCTGCCACTGCTGCATTCTAGCCCTTCGATCGAATTAGCCGATGCCTTAATTCGCTTACAACAAACAACTAAAGCTCAATAACTGGAATGTTTATGCTAGGCGATCTATTGGCTATTTTATTACTCAGCTTGGGCTGCTTTCTTTTCTGGCAACAGCGTCGCCAAGCCGAATTGGCAAAAGCGGCGATCAGTCGAAAATGCGAACAACTCGACTTACAGCTGATCAGCGTTGCTTTTGGACGCCACAAATTCAAAACGCCAGAAGGACTCTGGCGTTGGCATACCGTTTATTGGTTTGAGTTTTCTGCACTAGGTGACGACTGCTACCAAGGTGAATTACAAATGATAGGCTTTAGGCCATCTGCTTTTCATTTGCCGCCTCATCGTATGTAAACTCAAATTCCCAATAAGGGCCAAAAACATCTTCTTTCTCACCCAACAGCTCAAAGCCTAGTTTTTTGAGTACCGCAATAGAGGCATGGTGGCCAATATTAGCAGTGGCTGTAATTTTTGGTCGTTGCAATTGGTAGGCTGCTTTAGGTAAAAAAGCCTTCAATGCCTCAGTTGCAATGCCTTTGCCCCAATACAATTTATCAAAAAGAAAACCGAGTTCTGCTCGCTCTTCGTCAAGTTCAATGAACAAATGCCCCATGTATTCGCGGTTATAATTATCTAACACCGCCATTGCGTACAAATGAGGATCATGAAGCACTCGTTGAAAAAGCTGTTTTGCTGAAGCGACCGTTTTAGGGCCATTCATCTGTGCCCGATTTTTGGCGCAACAATTGAGCATCAAAAAATCAGACTCTAACGAATCGGTGTAAGGGAGAAGAAGCGTTCTTCTTGTTACGGTTGTCACGTACAATCCTTGTTAGCCGCAAAATAATACCGAAAGACTCAACTAGGCTCAGGGCAATACGCCTTAGCCCAGATAAAATCTGGTACTCTATTTTTGCAAAGAAGCCGAAAATTAAACCAACCGAACGATGAGGTAATTGATCTAGATTGTTTTTTTGTTGTTATTATTTTGCTGCACTTATCATATGAACTTTTTTTGAAGCAACAACACGCTAAAGCCAGAATGCAAGTAATAAGAAAAGCCTCAACACGCATGTGTCGAGGCTTAAAGTCTTACTCGCAGCAGTCCAGCTACTAAATTGTGTGCTCCATGCATCATCCATAATAGTGGCCAATTCTTCGGCTCATCCTGCATCGCCATCCTAGCGGTGTCCAAACTTTCCATGGTACTAACACTCCGGTCAATACTCATCACTTGTTCCTTGAGCGGTGTCCATAACATCATCCTGATGTTGTCCTGCCTTATCCACAAGGTGTCCATCGCCAATCCATGCAGCTCGCATCCTGCCAACTGTTGTATCCTTACGCTGTCCTAGCATCCTGCGTGGTTATTCTTCGTGAACAACCTTGTCTTCTTCCTGAAGAGACCAAACCTTGGTGCTTTATAATTCCTTGTCAGAATCCTTCCGACAGGGTTCAATTTACTCGTTTGGCTTTAAGAAACAATCACCTAAAAATATCATTTTAAAAAAAACAACCTAAAGAAATAGATATATTAATTAAAAACAAATAGTTATAAAAAAATCACCACCAAACATTGCATTAAACACTGTGATTTCTTACAAACAATGTGCGAGATCTCTTACAACACTTCGCCACTTTTGCTCTTGGTAAATAAAAGGTAAGATCACAGCAACTCACAAAAAGGACAACCTATGCTCACAAAAGATGTCACTCAAGAACTAGAAAGCATCTTGACTCTCTTACAACAACAGGGAAAGGAGCCGAGTGTGGCCTTAGTAAAGTCACGTCTTAGCACCTCAGTGCCAATGCCAGCCTTGATTGCAACCATCAAAAGTTGGAAAAATGCACACCGAGTTCCCAAAGTAGAAGTGAGCGTTAGTACGGAAAATAGCGCGAACAAGGTAGCCGAACTTGAAACGCAACTAGCCGCTTTGTCAGCCCGAGTAGCAGCCCTAGAGGCACAACTAACCGAGAAGTAATTGAATGATGAAAATTTGGGTGGACGCCGATGCATGTCCGAAAGTAATTCGTGAAACCATTGTCCGCGCAGCCGAAAGGACGGGCGTTGAATGTACTTTTGTGGCCAATCATGTCGTTCCGATTCCGCAACGATCCAACATTCGTTCACTGCAAGTCCCCAGTGGTTTTGATGTTGCCGATAACGAAATCGTCAAACGGGTAGAAGTGGGCGATTTGGTAATTACTTCCGATATTCCGCTGGCCGATGAAGTGATAACCAAAGGTGGCTTGGCGCTCAATTCTCGTGGCGAGCTGTATACCAAAGAGACCATCAAGGCACGCCTCAATATTCGAGATTTTATGGATACGATGCGATCAAGCGGTATCCAAACTGGCGGACCAAGTGCGCTTTCTCAAACAGAACGACGCGAATTTGCCAACCATTTGGATCGCATTTTGGCTAAAGCGAACAAATAACCACATTTTGACGGTTGGACAATCACTAGCCTGTCCAACCGTTCCTCTTCATTAGCGCTGAACCGCCTTAAATCTTGGATTGGTTTTACAAATTACATATAAACGACCGCGTCTTTTGACGATTTGACAATCTGGATGACGTGATTTTGCGCTTTTTAATGAACTTAATACTTTCATAGTTTACTCCTTACCAAACTGAGCAAAGCGACGATTGAAATTCGCCACTCGTCCTTCTTTTTGAACAACTCGCTGCTTACCGGTGTAATACGGATGCGATTCAGACGACACATCTAAGGTGAAATAAGGATAGGTGTTGCCATCTTCCCACTCGATTGTCCGATCAGTTTTTAGCGTTGAACCCACAATAAAATACTTATCCACACTGGTGTCGTGGAAAACCACTTTTTGGTATGGCGGATGAATTCCGTCTTTCATCAATTTCCCCTCACTTAAATTGTTATGTTATAACATGCCAATTAATAATCATTACCAAGAAGAAAAGCAAGCTTAAATGTGATATTTTTCTCAACCAACGTGAAAAAAGACGGATACGGATATGCACACCATTGCTCCGATTGGCACTATTGAAACGCCTTATAAAGAAAAATTTGCCGTTCCTCGCCAACCTCGCTTAGTGGCGAGCGCAAGCGCGAGAGTCAAGCTCATCGGTCACGCTAATTGCTTAGAGTCGGTGCGAGGCATCGAACAATTTAGCCATGTCTGGTTACTTTTTCTGTTTGACCAAAACCTCGATGCCGGTTGGAAACCGACGGTGCGCCCACCGCGCTTAGGCGGAAATGAGCGGATCGGCGTATTTGCTTCACGGGCCACGTTTCGACCTAACGGTATCGGTATGTCTGCCGTTGAATTGAAAGGCGTCACTCAACAAGGTGATCAGGTTTATTTGGAACTAGGCAGCGTAGATTTAGTCGATAACACACCGATCATTGACATCAAACCCTATATTCCCTATTCCGATTCGATAGCCACAGCCAGCGGTGGCTATGCCGAGAGCGAGCCCGACAAGATCACAGTGACCTTTAGCCAAGCGGCGTTAACAGCACTGAATGCGCGTGCAGATCACGACATGGTTAAAGCCGTCATAGAGCAAGTGCTGGCTCAAGACCCTCGCCCAGCCTATAAGAAACACAAAATCGATCATAAAGAATATGCGGTAAATCTGTTCGATCTGAACGTAAAATTCACTATCGCAAACAACTTAGTCTCAGTAACCGCAATAGAACGCTTTTGACAAAGCCGATTGGCTGATATTATTAGCGGCTTAATTCTAGCCTCTCATTGGAGAGCGCTTTTAACTATCATGAAACGGATACCATAGAATGCGTACCAGTAAATATCTTCTTTCTACTTTGAAGGAGACTCCAAACGACGCAGAAGTCGTGAGCCATCAGCTCATGTTACGTGCAGGTATGATCCGTAAGCTGGCTTCAGGTCTTTATACCTGGCTGCCTACTGGTCTACGTGTGCTGCGTAAAGTCGAAAACATCGTTCGTCAAGAGATCGACAATGCCGGTGCAATCGAAACCTTGATGCCCGTTGTGCAACCGTTTGAACTGTGGGAAGAGACAGGCCGCTCTGAGAAAATGGGCCCTGAGCTACTTCGCTTTACTGACCGCCATACTCGTCCGTTTGTGCTTAGTCCAACTGCTGAAGAAGTAATCACCAGCTTGGTACGCAACGAAGTCAGCTCTTACAAGCAATTGCCGCTGAACCTGTACCAGATTCAAACCAAATTCCGTGATGAGAGACGTCCTCGTTTTGGTGTGATGCGTGCTCGTGAATTCTGCATGATGGATGCCTATAGCTTTGATATAGATAAAGCAGGCTTAGAGAAATCTTACCAAGCGATGCACGAAGCTTACTGTAAAGCCTTCGATCGCATGGGGCTTGATTACCGCCCAGTATTAGCCGACACTGGCGCTATCGGTGGTAACGGCTCTCATGAGTTCCATGTATTGGCTGAAAGTGGTGAAGACATCATCGCCTTCTCAACTGAATCGGATTACGCCGCCAACATCGAAAAAGCAGAAGCCATTGCGCCAGCCGTTGAGCGCGCCGCGCCAACTCAAGAGATGACGCAGGTTGATACGCCAAACGCCAAAACCATCGCTGAATTGGTTGAGCAGCATGGCCTACCGATTGAGAAAACAGTTAAAACACTGTTTGTAAAAGCCTCTGATGAGATCGATGCCTCTATCGTGGCACTGATTATCCGTGGTGATCATGAACTCAATGAAATCAAAGCCGAGAAACTCGCTGAAGTTGCCGCTCCGCTAGAAATGGCTAGCGAAGAAGAGATTCGCGCGCTGATTGGCGCAGGCCCAGGCTCTCTTGGCCCTGTTGGTCTTGAATTGCCGTTTATCGTTGATCACAGCGTAGCCGTCATGAGCGATTTTGGCGCAGGAGCCAACATCGATGGCAAACACTACTTTGGCATCAACTGGGGCCGTGACGTTGAGCTAGCGAAAGTGGAAGACCTCCGTAACGTCGTTGAAGGCGACCCAAGCCCATGTGGCAAAGGGACACTAATGCTCAAACGCGGTATCGAAGTGGGTCATATTTTCCAATTGGGTACTAACTACTCTGAGAAAATGAACTGTGGCGTTCTTGATTCCAATGGTAAAAACACCATTTTAGAGATGGGTTGTTACGGCATTGGCGTATCACGCGTTGTGGCATCAGCCATCGAGCAAAACAACGATAAATACGGCATCATCTGGCCTGACGCGATCGCACCTTTCCAAGTGGCGATTGTCCCTATGAACATGCACAAATCAGAGCGCGTCCAACAAGCTGCTGAAAAACTGTATACGGAACTGACCGCAGCTGGTATTGAAGTGCTATTTGATGATCGTAAAGAGCGCCCGGGCGTAATGTTCTCAGATATGGAACTGATCGGTGTACCACATACCATCATTATTGGCGATCGCAGTATGGATGAGGGCAACTTCGAATATAAACATCGCCGCAGTGGTGAGAAGTCGGCCGTCGCTATGAATGAAATAGTCTCCTTTATTAATGCTCAAATCGCCTAATAAAGTATGCTCTTGAAAAGGTTGCCTAATGCCTAAATGGCAACCTTTTTTATTTTGTCACCAGCCACAAAAGCTTTTTCAAGCATATTAATCTTCGATTCATCTACGGTGATCTATTCTTTAATCCATTATTAATGGAGGTGACCTATGGATCTAAAAAGTTTACTTAACCAAGCATTGAATTCAGACATCGTAAAACAAGGTTCAAGCCAACTCGGCGCTATCACACAAGATTCAAGTAAACTCAAAACCTTAGGAGCAGGTGCACTCGGTGGTGGCCTAATCGGTTTATTGATGGGCTCGAAGAAAGCAAAAAAAATAGGCACTAAAGTGATAGGGATTGGTGGAGCAGCGGCGCTCGGCGCACTAGCCTATAAAGCGTATAATGACTGGCAAGCAAAACAAACGACCACTCAACCGCAGTCTAGCTTTGACCCTAATGATGCTAGCCACAGCACGCTGATCCTAAAAGCGATGATTGCCGCCGCAAAAGCTGATGGTCATGTGGATGAACAAGAAATGGCGAAAATTGAGCAAGCCATCTCTGAAATGGGCGCAGATAACCAATTGCAGCAACTGGTAAAAAATGAGCTGCATAAACCGCTCGATCCCGCGGCTATTGCACAGTTAGCCACAACGCCCGCACAAGCGAGTGAGCTTTATCTGGCCTCTTTACTTATCGCCGATGAACAAAATTTCATGGAAAAAGCGTATCTGAACGAGCTCGCTAAGCAACTACAGCTAGCCGACGATCTGGTCATGACGCTAGAGCAGCAAGTGAATGCTTAAAGTTTCATCACATGCAATCAGAGCTTGCGCAAACGCAAGTTCTGATTTTGTCTTTGCCAAACGTAATGTGTATATTGAGAGCCATTATCATTAGTTAGGATTTAATCTATGCAAGTTTACGGTTGTTGTGAATTAGTGCGCGAGCTTTATGCGCAGATAGGCAGTGGTGATCAAGCTTATATTCCTCAAGCAATCTCCTGCGCCATCAAAACCTTGAATGATGTCGCAGCAGACGAATCGCTGCCAAAAGCGGTTCGAGAGCAAGCAGCCTTTGCGGCAGCTAACTTGCTGATTTCTGATTTCGAGGATAAGTGATGAATTTAGCCAATTTTGCCACAATGGATCCAATCATGCTGATGAGCATCATCAATATGAAGCTACGTGATGATTTTAATGGCGATCTTGATAAGCTGGCGGATGACTTTGATATCGATCGGGCGGCATTGGAGGCTCGCTTAGCCAGTGCAGGTTTTGAGTTTTTACCGCAAATCGGTCAATTTCGTTAAGGCATAAAAAACCCGCTAATTTAAAGCGGGTTTTCGTTCAAATAACAGTTCTTAAAGCACAGCACTCAGATTTTTTGTACTAAGCTTTTTTCTCTTTTCTTGCCAGAGCCTTACGCTCATTGCGTTTCGCTTGGTTCTCAATAAAGCCACTGAGCTCTTTTTCCGCCCAAGCTTGTGCTTGTGCTTCGCTTTCAAAACCCATTTCGCGCTTTGAAACAACACTTCTGCGAGAGGTCACTTGACGTACGATTTCCGCCGCCCAACCATTGCGCTTTTCAGTCACTTTGATGGTAAATTTTTTACTTTCTGACATTTTCGTTTTCCTAAGGGAATAATAAGGGATTACTCATCAACGTTTGTCGCGCGCCATTATATTATATGGCGGCGGATGTTGAACACCATCCCTTGGTAAGCGCGGCATTAGAGCACAAATCACAATTTTTTTCTGCATTTTTTACAAAAAATTCATCCTCAAAGTAAACAAAAAAGCCGCTGAGTTGCAGCGGCTGGAATAACAAGACTAAGTCGTTTCTCTCACTGGCGACAAGGTGAGTTACCCTAAGTTCTTACGTGCATTTTGGAACATACGCATCCATGGACTGTTTTCACCCCAAGAATCAGGATGCCAAGAGTTCGCTACCGTGCGGAACACGCGCTCTGGGTGCGGCATCATGATCGTCACACGGCCATCTTGAGTCGTTAAGCCTGTAATCGCATTTGGTGAACCATTTGGGTTGTTCGGATATTGCTGCGTGGCATGGCCGTTGTTATCCACAAAACGCAGCGCAACGGTGCCTGATTGTTCAATCGCCGTTAAATGTGCCGTATCACGAACTTCAACGCGCCCTTCGCCATGCGAAACCGCAATCGGCATGCGCGAGCCAGCCATCTCATTAAAAAACAGTGAATCAGATTGCTGCACTTCCACTAAGCTAAAGCGCGCTTCAAAACGCTCTGATTCATTGCGCACAAAACGCGGCCATAAATCCGCACCAGGGATTAACTCTTTCAAATTCGACAGCATTTGACAGCCGTTACACACTCCTAGCGAGAAAGTATCTTCACGTTGGAAGAAACTTTGGAACTGTTCACGAGCTTGTACATTAAACAGCACTGATTTCGCCCAGCCTTCGCCCGCGCCCAATACGTCACCATAAGAGAACCCACCACATGCGACGAGGCCTTGGTACTCTTCAAGCACCGCTTGACCCGTTAAGATGTCGCTCATGTGTATATCGGTTGTTTCAAAGCCTGCGCGATCAAACGCTGCCGCCATTTCAACGTGTGAGTTAACCCCTTGCTCGCGCAAAATAGCCATTTTTGGCTTCACGCCTTTAGCAATATACGGTGCCGCAACATCTTGTTGCACGTCAAAGCTCAAACTGACGTTAAGACCTTTATCACTGTTATCTTGTTTTGCTGCAAACTCTTGATCCGCGCACTGCGGGTTATCGCGTAGCGCTTGCATTTTATGCGTAGTTTCAGCCCAAATGGTGCGAAGTTCGGTGCGGTTACGCACAACAATAGGTTGTTCACCAGCGGTAATGGCTAGTTCATCAGAAGCGTCAACACGACCGATAACGTGTGAACACGCTTGTAAACCATGCGCCGTTAGCGTCGAGATCACCGTCTCTAAATCGTGGTGACGAACTTGAATGACTGCGCCCAGCTCTTCATTGAATAACGCGGCCAACGCATCATCACCTAGCGCGGCGATATCGGCTTTCACGCCACAATGACCAGCAAAGGCCATTTCAGCTAGAGTAACGAATAGACCACCGTCACCTTTATCGTGATAGGCAATAATCTGCTGATTCGCGACCAAGGTTTGGATCGCTTCATAGAAGGCTTTAAGCTGCGCCGCATTATCTACGTCTGCGGGTTTATCACCCAACTGTTTGTAGACTTGTGCTAACGCCGTTGCGCCCAAGCGATTCTTACCATTACCTAAATCAATCAAAACCAGTGAGGTTTCGCCCTTATCGGTTCTTAACTGAGGGGTGATGGTGTTACGTACATCTTCAACACGAGCAAATGCCGTGATCACCAATGATAGCGGAGAGGTCACTTCTTTTTGTTCGCCATTTTCATCCCATTTGGTCTTCATCGACATCGAATCTTTACCCACTGGGATAGTCAGGCCGAGCGCAGGACAAAGCTCTTCACCGACCGCTTTTACTGCCTCATACAAACCAGCATCTTCACCTGGGTGACCCGCTGGTGACATCCAGTTCGCCGACAACTTAATGTGTTTGATATCACCGATATGGGTAGCGGCAATATTGGTGATCGCTTCGCCCACGGCTAAACGTGCCGATGCCCCAAAATCCAGCAAGGCAACTGGCGTGCGCTCACCCATCGACATCGCTTCGCCATGGTAAGTATCATAACTTGCCGCAGTGACCGCGCAGTTTGCTACTGGCACTTGCCACGGACCAACCATTTGATCACGAGCGACCAAGCCAGTGACGGTTCGGTCACCAATGGTGATGAGGAAGGTTTTTTCTGCAACCGCAGGGAGACGCAGTATACGATCAATCGCTTCGTTCAATTCGATATCACGGCGATCAAGTGCTGGATTATTAACTTTCAGCGTCTTCACATCACGATACATTTTAGGTGTTTTGCCAAGCAATACGTCCATCGGCATATCAATTGGCGTATTGTCGAAATGTGAATCTTCCAATTTCAGTTCACGCTCTTCAGTGGCAATGCCCACAACAGCATAAGGCGCGCGCTCACGTTGGCAAATGGCGTCAAAGCGCGCCATGTTTTCTGGCGCTACAGCCAGTACGTAACGCTCTTGTGATTCATTACACCAAATTTCAAGCGGGCTCATTCCCGGCTCATCGTTAGGTACATCACGCAGTTGGAAAATACCGCCACGTTCACCATCATCAACAAGCTCAGGCAATGCGTTTGAGATACCACCAGCGCCCACATCATGGATAAAGGCGATCGGATTCGCCTCACCGAGTTGCCAGCAGCGATCAATCACCTCTTGGCAGCGGCGTTCCATCTCTGGGTTTTCACGCTGTACCGACGCAAAATCAAGATCTTCCGCAGATTGACCAGATGCCATAGAAGAAGCGGCGCCCCCACCAAGGCCAATGTTCATTGCCGGACCACCAAGCACAATTAAGCTCGCGCCAACAGGGATCTCTTTTTTCTGCACATGCTCGTCGCGGATATTCCCCATCCCACCAGCAATCATGATTGGTTTGTGATAACCACGCACTTCTTCACCTGCGTGAGAGTTAACTTTCTCTTCGTAAGTACGGAAGTAACCTAACAAGTTTGGACGACCAAATTCGTTGTTAAAAGCCGCGCCACCGAGCGGGCCTTCCAGCATAATATCGAGTGCCGTGACAATGCGCCCCGGTTTACCAAAATCCGTTTCCCAAGGCTGCACAAAATTAGGAATACGCAAGTTTGAAGTAGTAAAACCGACTAACCCGGCTTTAGGTTTTCCACCAATACCCGTTGCACCTTCGTCACGAATTTCACCACCGGAACCCGTTGAAGCGCCCGGCCAAGGAGCAATCGCCGTCGGGTGGTTGTGTGTTTCCACCTTCATTAAAATATGCGCTTTTTCATGGTGATAACCATATTGGCGTGTCTCTGGATCAGGGAAAAAACGCCCAACTTCCGAACCCACCATGACGGCGGCATTATCTTTATAGGCAGACAGCACATGATCAGGAGTCACTTCATAAGTGTTTTTGATCATCTTAAACAGCGATTTATCTTGCTTAACGCCATCAATAGTCCAATCGGCATTGAAGATTTTATGGCGACAATGCTCAGAGTTTGCTTGAGCAAACATCATTAATTCGATATCGGTTGGATTACGCTCAAGTTTAGTGACGAAGCTTTCGAACAAATAATCAATTTCATCGTCAGCCAATGCAAGCCCAAGGGTAACGTTTGCTTTTTCAAGCGCTGAGCGGCCGCCATTCAGCAAGTCGACGTACGCTACGGGAGCAGGTTCAGCGACTTTAAACAGTGAGGTTGCTGATTCGAAATCGGTAAACACGACTTCCATCATTCGGTCGTACAGCAGGGAATAAAGCGTAACAAGTTGCGGTTGAGAAAGTTCGCGATCTAATTCGATGTAGTAAGCCGTGCCTCGCTCTAAGCGCTTCACCTCATTCAAACCACAGTTATGCGCAATATCCGTCGCTTTGGAAGACCAAGGCGAGATGGTTCCAGGGCGAGGAGTGACCAGTAAAAGAAGACCTTGTGGCTCATGTTCTTGAATCGTTGGGCCATAAGTGAGTAGTTTCTCTAATTTTTCAAGGGATTGAGCGTCTAAATCCGCAGAGAGATCAGCAAAATGCATGAACTCCGCGTAAATACCCGATACAGGCAGTTGCTGTTCACGACAAAGTTCAACGAGTTTGTTAACACGAAACTCAGAAAGCGCTGGGGAGCCACGCAAAATTCTCATGTGCTTAGGTCTCTTATACAGTGGGTTGAGGTGTAATTGGAATGAATTCAAAATCATTAAAATACAATAAGTTAATAAAAGAAAACTGAATACATACCAATTTCACCTCGTGATTTCGAACGCATTATAAAGGAATTCTTTTTGTGACGTAACACCAAAAGCAACCGTTTGCGTCATTTTTTTTGTCAAATTTGAAATACAGCCACATTAGCGTGGTCACCGACACTTTTTCATCCGTTTTTGATCTGAAACTTTGCCAATATGGCCGCCTTTGATATAAAGGCAGTAATTGATGTAAGAGATCGCTCATAAATGCCAAAGTATTATCTGATTCAGCTTCATCGCTCATTGTCCATTTTCCTACTCACTCTTTTTGTCGTCGGTTGCCAAATCGATTCAGATCCTAAAAGCGAGCTTGACCATATTCGTGAGCGTGGCGTATTGCGAGTGGGTACGTTGAACAATCAACTCTCCTACTACATTGGCCCAGATGGCCCTGCAGGGCTGGACTACGAACTAGCACGCGAATTTGCCAATCAGCTTGGGGTTAAACTAGAGATGAAACCCGCTTATCGGTTGTCTAGTCTCTTTCCTGCACTGAAAAATGGGGAAATCGACGTTGTTGCAGCAGGGTTAAGTCAATCGAATCAACGCTTGAATGAGTTCAGAACAGGGCCCGCTTATTACTATGTCAGCCAACAAGTCGTCTATAAGAAAGGCAACTGGCGTCCAAGAAATTTAAAACAATTACTGGAAAAACAACCGGAACTGATTGCTGGTCATGAAGGTGACAGCGTTTTTTCTATCGTGAATGAATCCCACTTTGAAAATACACTCAGCGACATTAAACAGATCTACCCAGAGTTTCAGTACAATGTGAATAATAACGCCGACGTTAACGACCTTTTAAAACAGGTTTCGAATGGCGAACTGCTATTTACCATGGCTGATTCGGTCGAAGTCTCGCTGTCGCAGCGAATCTACCCTGACTTAGCCGTCGCCTTTGAATTAACTGAAGATCAGCCTATCGCTTGGTATATGCGTCGCTCTGAAGATGAAAGTTTATACGCCTTGATGATTGAGTTTTTTGGCAACCTTAAACAATCTGGTCAATTAGCGGCCTTGGAAGAGAAATATATTGGTCACGTGGGCACGTTTGATTATGTCGATACGCGCGCCTTTATTAGAGCACTCGATGTCCGCTTACCAAAATGGGCACCTCTTTTCCAACAATATTCTGACGAGTTTGATTGGCGATTAATTGCCGCCTTAGCTTATCAAGAGTCTCACTGGAATCCGTTAGCTAAATCCCCCACCGGGGTCCGCGGTATGATGATGTTGACTCTCCCTACGGCAAGAAGTGTTGGTGTCGCCAATCGACTTGATCCGGAACAATCGATTCGTGGTGGTGTCGAATACCTGCGTCGGATGGTACAGCGTATACCAGACTCCATCCCAGAACATGAGAAAATTTGGTTTGCTCTCGCTTCCTATAACGTCGGCTATGGGCATATGATGGATGCAAGACGCTTAACCAAGCAACAAGGTGCGAACCCTGATTCATGGACTGAAGTCAAAGAACGCCTCCCTCAACTGAGACAAAAGAAATACTTCAGCCAGACTCGATATGGCTACGCGCGAGGTGACGAAGCCAAGGCCTACGTTGAAAATATTCGTCGCTATTATCAAAGCATTATTGGCCATGTTGATCAACAAAAGCAGATAGACAATAGTTCAGGTACTGATGATTTGGTTGTGATCAGTATTGAGGAGGAGGAAGCCGCGTTAGAAGCTATGGAATCGGCCGATGAGGCGCAGGATAATCAGTATCTCGACCCCATAGCTCAATAAGCATAACAATAGCTAAATCTTCCACGTTGAACAAAAATTGCACACTTGATTTCCAAGTGTGCAGCCCATACATCAAAACGTGAAAAAGATCGTTCCCTAAGTTTCATATTATGGTAACAATCCTGCACTATAAAGGCAGATTAAGATTGTCATAAGGCACCCTAAACCATTAGGGATCATTGTCAAAACTCAGCAGTAGGAGGTTGTTTATGCTTAAACGTAAAAAGCTATCAAAACACCTTAATAAAACGGTGGCAGCGAACCGTCGTAAACGTATGTTATCCAATAATAAAAAGAAAATTATCTGGCGTAACCGTGCATTTATGCAATTAATCTCTGCTTAACCTTCAGCGGCAAACATCTACTCAAAGTGGATGTTTGCTAAAGCCCATCACTCTGTTGCTTATTCCGCTGTTTTTCCGCCTGTATCTCTGCGCGTCTTCGTCTAAAAAAAGATTGCAGTTGCTCCCGACACTCCTCTTCTAACAATCCTTTATCGACCGTCGCGTAATGATAGGAGGCTTGGCTTTCAAATAAATTCAGCACCGTACCGGCCGCCCCAGCTTTGAGATCTGGAGCGCCAAAGACAATCCTTTTGACTCGGCTATGCAGCAGTGCGCCTGCGCACATTGGACAGGGCTCTAAAGTGACGTATAAGGTAGTATCAAGCAAACGATAATTTTGTAACCGTTGACCTGCTTGACGCAAAGCCTGAATTTCAGCGTGCGCTGTCGCATCATGTTGACCAATAGAGGCATTCCAACCTTCAGCAATGATTTCGCCATCTTTAACAAGCACAGCGCCCACAGGCACTTCACCTGCTTGTTCTGCAAGATTGGCAAGCGCGATAGCTCGGCGCATAAACTTTTGATCTTGAACGGTAAACTGTGTATTCATATATCCTATTTTCTCTTTCACTAGCCTTTGCCGTTAGCGGACGATAGCCGTTCTGCCAGAAAATCCACCAGCAACCTAACTTTTGAGGACAAATGGCGATTTTGTGGGTATAAGGCCCATACACCTTCACGATCATCTCGGTACTGATGCAACACTTCTTGCAACTCACCCGAGAGCAAATACGGCTCTACATAATAGTCGGGCAATTGTACGATTCCAATCCCTTGCAACGCGGCATTCAATAACGCCACACCGCTGTTGCATTTAATTTTTCCTTTAACACCGATTTCACGAGAGCGTTGTTGATCCTTAAATCGCCAATAGTTCATAGTACCTTGTAAACATTGGTGATGAACCAACTCTGACAATGAATAGGGGGTGCCATATTTCACCAAATAGTCAGGGCTAGCGCAGACAAACAGTTGTCGGTTGGATAACTTTTTGCCAATAAAACTCGAATCATCTAACTGCCCTAATCGTACGGCGACATCAATTCCTTCCGCAATCAGATCCAATTTTTGGTTAGTGAGTATCAGTTCCAACTCCAATTGAGGATGTAACTGTAAAAACTCATGCAGCAAAGGCGCGACTTTCTGCTCACCATAAGTCACCGGAGCGGTCACTTTCAGTAAACCTGACGGCGTTTGCTGCATCTGCGTGACAGCAAGATCAGCCTGCGCTAAGCCTTCAACCAATTGCCGACACTGATGATAATAGAGTTGACCCGCTTCGGTCAGGGAGACTCGCCGCGTGGTACGTTGCAACAACTTTACCGCCAAGCGCTCTTCTAATAGCGCAATACGTCGGCTGACATTCGCTACTGATGTCGATAGTTTATGTGCTGCTGCGGTAAAACTTCCAGTTTCAGCCACCGCAACAAATTCATGAATGCCTTCCCAACTCGCCATCTTAATTATTACTGATAAGTAAAAGTAATTCTTATTTTAGACCGATTATCAAATTTCAAGAAGGGAATATACTGTCACTCTCCCCAACTCACTTGAAACTTCAAGTAATGTGCAAAGGAAAATCTTATGTCATCACATCAATTCATTAAATCTCGCGCGGCGATTGCGTGGGGGCCAAATCAACCACTAAAAGTCGAGGAGGTTGACGTTATGTTGCCCCAAAAAGGCGAAGTGTTGGTGCGTATTATTGCGAGCGGCGTTTGTCATACCGATGCCTTTACGCTATCTGGTGAAGACCCTGAAGGGATTTTTCCGGTTATCCTCGGCCACGAAGGTGGCGGTATCGTTGAGAGGATTGGTGAAGGGGTAACCAGCGTCGAGGTAGGAGATCATGTCATTCCCTTGTACACCGCAGAGTGTGGTGAATGCAAATTCTGTAAATCAGGTAAAACTAACCTGTGCCAAGCAGTACGTGAAACGCAAGGAAAAGGATTAATGCCGGATGGCACTACACGTTTCTATAAAGACGGCCAACCCATTTTCCATTATATGGGTTGCTCCACCTTTTCTGAGTATACCGTGTTGCCAGAAATTTCCTTGGCTAAGGTCAATAAAGCGGCTCCATTAGAAGAGGTCTGCTTGCTCGGTTGTGGTGTCACAACGGGCATGGGCGCGGTGCTCAATACGGCCAAAGTTAAACAAGGTGATACTGTGGCCATCTTTGGCCTAGGCGGCATCGGGCTTTCCGCCATTATTGGCGCAAGAATGGCTGGTGCCAGCCGTATTATTGGCATTGATATCAATGAGAATAAGTTTGAGCTTGCTACTCAGCTTGGTGCAACGGACTGCCTGAACCCGAAAACTCTGACTAAACCAATCCAAGAAGTGATTATTGAGATGACTGATGGCGGTGTTGATTTTTCTTTTGAGTGCATCGGTAACGTCAATGTAATGCGCCAAGCGTTAGAATGCTGCCATAAAGGCTGGGGAGAATCGGTCATTATTGGTGTGGCTGGCGCGGGCCAAGAAATATCAACTCGCCCTTTCCAATTAGTGACGGGCCGAGTATGGCGTGGTAGTGCATTTGGCGGCGTAAAAGGCCGCTCGGAACTGCCACACATTGTCGAGCGCTATCTGGCAGGCGAATTTGGTTTGCAAGAGTTTATTACCCATACCATGGGTTTAGAGGATATCAACCAAGCCTTTGATTTAATGCATAAAGGCGAAAGTATTCGTTCTGTGATTCATTTTGACCAATAAGCCTTAATAGTCAGCCCTTTTCTCTTAAAGGGCTGGGTGGGGAAACTTGCTATGCACATTGAAAACATTAGCCAAGCCAAAGTATTTGAAGGCTGGCATAAACAGTACACGCATTCATCACAAGTACTAGGGTGCAGTATGCGTTTTGCTATTTATCTTCCACCTCAAGCGGCCTATCAATCGGTTCCGGTGTTGTATTGGTTATCCGGCTTAACATGCAGCGATGAAAACTTCATGCAAAAAGCTGGCGCATTTCAAAGCGCGGCTAAGCTCGGTATCGCGATTGTTGCCGCCGATACCAGCCCAAGAGGTGAAGGTGTTCCTGACGACCCGCAAGGAGCGTATGATTTTGGCCTTGGCGCAGGATTTTACCTCAACGCAACTCAAGCGCCTTGGGATAAGTACTACCAAATGTACAGCTACATTGTGCAAGAACTTCCAGCCTTAATAGAGCAACATTTTCCCGTAAACCAACAGCGAGCGATTGCAGGACACAGTATGGGTGGCCATGGTGCGTTAACCATCGGATTGAAAAACCCTCAACGCTATCGCTCGATTTCAGCCTTTAGCCCGATAAGCAACCCAATACACTGCCCTTGGGGGCAAAAAGCATTTCGCCACTACCTTGGTAATAACCAGCAAGATTGGAAACAATACGATGCGGTTGAATTGCTCACTACTCACTCGTCATCCTTACCCATTTTGGTTGACCAAGGAGAGGAAGATCCGTTTTTACACGAACAGCTTAAACCTGAACGCTTACTCGCCGCTGCACAAGCGAGCAATAGCCCACTCTCGTTAAGAATGCATAAAGGTTATGATCACAGTTATTTTTTCATTCAAAGTTTCATTGATGATCACTTAACATTTCACGCGCAACATCTGTACAAATAAGATTGAAAAAGCCCGCGATACACTCGCGGGCTTTTAATTCAGACTCGATGAATAACGTTAACGCTACAAGCTGTATGTGTAAGGCGCTTGCACCCCTAGCGGAATACCAAAAGCCCAGTAAGCAAGCAGGAACAGCGTCCAACCAATCAGCATCGCAATGGAGAAAGGCATCATCATTGAAGCCAAGGTGCCAATGCCCGTCGATTTTACATAACGTTGGCAATACACCACGACTAATGGGAAGAAGACCATCAGTGGAGAGATAATGTTAGAAACCGAATCGCCCACGCGGTAAGCCGCTTGCGATAGCTCGGGAGAAATCCCTACCGCCATCAGCATAGGTACCAGAATTGGACCAATCAATGCCCATTTTGCCGAGGCCGAACCCACCAGCAAATTAACGCTAGCCGTGAGTAAAATCATCCCCACAATCGTTGCTTGGCCGGGTAAGTCCATCGCTTTTAAGCCTTCAGCGCCATACAATGCCAACATAGTACCAATATTAGACTGACCAAACGCTGATAGGAACTGAGCACAGAAGAACGACATCACTATGTATGCGCCCATCGTAGCCATGGTGCCAGACATCGCTTTTATCACGTCATTACTGTTTTTAAAGGTGCCAGCCACTCGGCCATACACAATTCCCGGAATAATAAACAAGATAAAAATCAAAGGAACGATCGACTTCATCACTGGCGCAGAAAAGGCCGTTAGCTCACCATCAGGCGAACGCAGTGCTGAGTTTTCTGGGATCAAAGCCGCTACTAGTAATGCAATACCTACCACCATTGCCCAGCCAGCAAAACGAAATGCTCTCGATTCCGTTGCGCTGAATGTTCCTAGATCAGGCGCTATTTCCGCATCTTCATCGACAGGCATATTCGCTAGACGAGGTTCAATAATTTTCTCAGTCACATACCAACCAATCGCGACGATGATCACCGAAGATAAACCCGTGAAGAAAATGTTCGCCAGCGGATTCACTATGTATTGAGGATCCAAAATTTGTGCGGCGGTTTGTGTAAAACCAGCGAGCAAAGGATCAATACCAGAAGGGATAAAGTTCGCTGAAAAGCCACCAGAAACACCAGCAAATGCGGCTGCAATACCGGCCAGTGGATGACGCCCTGCCGCATGGAAAATAATCCCACCCAGAGGAATAACCAATACATAACCAGCATCAGCAGCCGTATGCGACACTATCGCCACCAAAATCAGCATCGGTGTTAGTAGTTTCGCTGGCGTGAAATTTAGCATTTTCTTAAGGCCTGTAGTGATAAACCCTGAAGAATCAGCCACTCCCACACCGAGCATGGCAACCAGCACGATACCTAGCGGCGCAAAGCTGGTGAATGTGGTCACCATATTGGCTAGAAAACTCGCGAGCGCTTTACCTGTCAGTAGGTTATTAACTTGCAGTGCTTCACCCGTTCGAGGGTTGGTCAAATCAAATGTCACATTCGATAACAGTGCCGATGAAACCCAAACAATAATCAGTGCCCAGAAAAACAAAATCGCAGGGTCAGGAATTTTATTTCCTGCACGTTCAATAAAATTTAAAAAGCGATCCATACCGCTCGGCTTCGGAAATGGTGCTTGTTTTACGACTTGGTTACTCATTCGTAACTCCATATGTGATGTTGCTGCTGTAGGCCTATATCAATTTATTTAGCCGACCTATTAATCGTCGGTTATTCTATAAAAAAGCCTCAACCAAAGCACAAGCTTCTACAGTTTTTTACAAAAACGGGGACATATTTTGCAAAAATAGCATTCCACCACAACAATCCAAACACATTCTTATGCTCTTTTTTCCTACAAATCAGTAACCAATTTGCAAAATCAAATATTTCATTTTTGTATAAGCATCGAGACGCTAATCAAACTCACTGAACTGCGAAATCATGGTTTTCAGCTCAACCGACTGCTTATTTCCCTGACGATCATGCCAATAGGACTCAATATAAATGGTTTTCAGTGAGCCCGATAAAGAGACCGTTGGTACTGACCAACTGAGTGTATAAAAGGGATGTGAGTTATCTTGTCCGTTGACAATATCACTATCAAAATTCGCTGGCGTGAGAGTAGAAATCGCGGCAGAAGCGCCACGGCTACGAAACCATTCCAACTTTTGTTCGGCCAAATGTAGTGCTTCGATACTATGAACGGCAAAATCCGCCTTTTGCTCAACCAACACTTGTAATTTGACCAAACCCAGTGCCCCAACACCAATTAGAACAAACGATATCATCACTTCTATTAGGCTAAATCCTTGCTGTTTAGAGATCATTCCATGAACCTTTTTGCCATCTAGGTGGAACCGAAAAGGAAAAGCTGTTTTCAATATCACTGTTATATTGCAAACGTAGCGAGTTATAAAATAGTGCTATCTGACCTTGGGTATCAAAGGCCATTCCTCCGGTAAATTGAAAAGATCCCGACTGTAAGTAGGTAGCGTGCTTTGGCGTCAAGGTGGTAGCGCTGCCGTACAATGTTTTTATCGGTGCATCAAAATTAGCATTGAGATCCGCGATGAGTTCAGTATCAAATCCATTCCAATTTGCCGTATCAGCGGCAAATCCACTGTTAAAATGAAAGAGCACCCCTTGAATGCTGCCACTCCCTCGAATCCCTAACACGCCATTATGCACCAGCAAAAAAAGGTAAGTCCCAGGATGAGCATTTTGTATGGTTGACATTGTATCAATCGATGCTTGGTTCAGTTGACAACTGCCATCAATCCATACTTGATTGGGCTGACCAAGAACCAAAGCACCTTTAAATTTCGAAACACAATCAACATCACCACTGGTCATTGTGTAACTCAAGAACTTAAATTCAGTATCGTCGCGTGCTTTTTCCCATTCTCCTCGTTCGTAACCAAAGAGATCTTTAAATGGGTTTAGCGTTTCATCTCGGTAAATATCATTTTTGACATCGACTGCTTCATAAAGACCGCTACTATTTTTCCAAATACCGCTTTGTGAACTACTGTTCGTTTTATGCGTCGGCGCGCAATCGGCACTATTGTCAAAAACAGCGCTTGGTTTTTGAATAGCACTCCCAACACCATTATTTGTCACTCCCGCCGTAGCAATAACATATTTAGCAACGGCGATAGCCGCGCATTCATATTTCCCATCACTATTTTTGGGCCCGGGATCTGGTGGAGAAATAAGTGTAGAGCCAAACACTATTAAGTCTGAAGTAGAACGAATGGCTCCTGGACTTATCCCACGTTGAAACAGAATGTTCTTTTTCAACGTCGTCATTTGATACTGGGACATAAGTGTACTGGCGTTAGTAGGGTCTGCAGAGAGGTACGTTAACTCTAAATCGACACACAAGGTATTGAGGTTATTTGGAATTGAACTATTTTTATTGTTCACAATATGGCTATAACCACACTCAAGCCCCCCTTCTGCTCGCCAGTGCTGTTGCCTCGCTTGCACCTCATTTTGTGCTCGTTTGATCTGAAAAAAGAGCGAACGGTAGGAGCCTAATGCCACCACTAAAGCGAGCACCAACAAAAGCGTGGTGATCAATAACGTTACAGCGCCTTGCTGAGCTTGCTTCATTACTGCCAATTCCTTTGTTTTATTGCCACTCCAAATGATGTTGATACACGGCTATCCCCCACCAGCTCTGCTGCCATAGAGATCGTCATGTAGGCTGAGCTCACACCATTCGCCGCTAATGATGCTCGCTGGGCTTGAAAATGAGTCACATTAATCTGGTTAGTATCAAAAATAGCAGAGCAACCAGCCGTCGCTTGGGAAACGGTTTTGGCCCCTGAAATCACAGACGTCGGCCTGTCACAGACACCCAACGCGCCAGAAGTCATGACAAACCCAACATTTCTGATCTGTTTCGTTGCCCCTGTATCATCAAGGTAGGCATACGCGAGCGTTGATTGGTCGGCCGAAACAAAAACGATATCATCGCTATCCAATAACGTGAGTGAGTTACCATGACCGCCATCATAACCTGCACGTTGAATATCTTGTTTGAGGTATTGCAGCGCGCCCGTCACTTGTTGCAGTAGCAGTAGCTCCTTGCCTCTTTCGGTCGCTACCTTCTGCCCAGTGATGAATACAGAGCCGATAATGGCTATCGCAATCAAGCCAAGCATGGATGCCACCATGAACTCAATTAACGTTGCCCCCATCTGCTTGGTTTCAGCGATATGAGCTTTATAGGTATGCTTTTTTGCTCTCGGTATGTTAGCTGCACTGCTTAAAACCAAAATAGTCTCCTCCATTACCACATAGGCGCATTCGTCCTGAAGGTCTATAGGTCGTGAATTTGAGTGCACCTTGGTGTGTTGAAAAATCAAGGCTCCCATTTACAGCTCGGCCATTAATGGCTTCAAAATGGATCTGATTTGACGGGTAATTCACCCCCAATTCAATATTGCGATAAGGTTGCCCCGATAGCGATGAAATCACTTGCCCCCCGGGATAGGTTCCTGAATTAGTCAGCACGATTTGCCATTCACCTTGGCTATTAACCGAACCCGACATGACAATATGCGCCCATAGCGGCTGCTTTCTCATTACTGCTTCCGAACGGGCGCTCATCATCAAGCCATTAATCTCACCCGCTAAACGTTGCATCTTTTGCGTATCACTGACTTGTTTGAAATTGGGAGCCGCTATCGTGAGTAAAATAGACAAAACGGAAACCGTGATAAGCAGCTCAAGTAAAGTAAACCCGCGAGCCATTTCCCAAATTCCTATGTAATTAAAATATGAAACAAAATTCACCTTGCGCGAATGCTATCACCTAATAAAAATAGCGGGTAAATCAACAAGGAACTCCACGTGATGATTCGAAATTCTAAATGCAACAACCACAACCGGCGGTCGTTCGGGATGACATTGATCGAATTATTGATTGCGGTTGTGATTATTGGCGTACTGTCTGCAATCGCTTATCCAAGTTATACCAAGCACGTTTTAAAAGGACACCGAACCACCGCTCTCGCCGATATGGGGAGAATTCAACTGGAACTGGAGCATCACTACGATAAGGGTTATGACTGGAGCGGGATCATTTCAGGGGGAAATTGCGTCATCTGTGAAAGCGATGCTGAACGCTATCAGTTTTCAGTCACCAGCTCCGCAACCAGTAGCTACACCATCACCGCGACGGCGCAGAGCACCAGAGGCCAAGACAAGGATGAGTGCCTTACCAGCGATAAGGTCATGACATTGAAATCAACCAACGAATCCGCCCCAAGCGCATGCTGGAAATAGAACACCACAAAGGTTCAGTTTGTGAGGGGAGGACAAAGTCATCCTGTATCAGGAACGAATAAGGCCTGCATTGCAGGCCTTATTGGATAGATAATAATTCAACAGTGAATTAGCTGGTTAAATCATCGAAGAACTTTTTCACGCCATTAAAGAAACCTTCCGATTTAGGCTTATGCTTATTTGCCGCTTCACCACCGCAAGTTTCTTCAAATTCACGTAATAGTTCTTTTTGACGCGCGCTCAGTTTCACTGGTGTTTCAACCACGAGTTTGACAACCAAATCACCGATCGCCCCACCGCGTACGCCTTTCACACCTTTACCACGCATACGGAACATGCGCCCTGTTTGCGTCTCTTCTGGCACTTTCAAGTTTACACGACCATCGAGTGTTGGAACTTCAACTTCACCGCCAAGTGCCGCCATAGCAAAACTTACAGGGACTTCACAGTATAAGTTGTTGCCATCGCGTTCAAAAATGTGGTGCTCTTTGACGTGAACTTGTACGTACAAATCCCCCGCTGGAGCGCCCATTTCTCCCGCTTCACCTTCGCCAGATAAACGAATGCGATCGCCCGTATCCACACCGGCTGGAATTTTAACATTAAGCGTTTTGGTTTTTTGCTTACGCCCCTGTCCATGACACACGTTACATGGGTCTTTAATGATCTTACCTTTACCATGGCAAGTCGGACAGGTTTGCTGTACAGCAAAAAATCCTTGGCGCATCTGTACTTGGCCGTGACCATGACAGGTTCCACACGTTTGCGCAGACGAGCCTTTCTTCGCGCCAGTACCTTCACAAGAATCACAATGGACCAGTGTTGGCACTTCAATCTCTTTCGAACAACCACGAACGGCCTCTTCTAAAGACAGTTCCATGTTGTAACGCAAGTCAGCACCACGTTGTGCACGCGCTTGACCACCGCCCCGGCGACCACCACCGAAAATGTCACCAAAGACATCACCGAAGATATCGCCAAAATCAGCACTGCCGCCACCAAAGCCGCCACCGCCCATTCCGCCTTGTTCAAAAGCAGCATGACCGTACTGATCATAAGCCGCTTTCTTTTGCGAATCGGTTAAAATTTCATACGCTTCTTTTACTTCTTTAAACTTGTCCGAAGCGCTGTCATCCCCTTGGTTTCTATCAGGGTGAAACTTCATTGCTAGGCGCTTGTACGCCTTTTTAATATCGCGCTCAGAGGCATCTCGGCCTACGCCTAATACTTCGTAAAAATCACGTTTTGACATCTTCTTCGTCACCAATTTGTTACCGCAAACGACACGCTGCCGCTTGGTGTTTATATCGACCTAACTAATGGCTCTAGATTCTAGTGAATTCAAACTAAAAAGACACTGTTAGTTAGATGGACACCAATGAGTTTTCATTAATTACAGACATACGGGCGTAAGAGTTACCCCAAACGCCCGCATCATACCGTTGATTTCATTCTTCTCTTAGAGAAGTTAGGGTGGGTTAAACTCGCGAGCCACCCAACCCTAGCCCTCCCCGTTGAAAAGGAGGGAACTCAATCAATTACTTTTTGTCTTCTTTGACTTCTTCAAACTCAGCGTCAACGACATCGTCTTCTGCAGACTGTTGTTGGCCTTCACCCGCTTGTTGTGCTTGAGCTTTTTGCTGAGCGATCTCCATCAGTTTTTGAGCAGCAGCCATAAGCGCTTGAACTTTAGCGTCGATCGCTTCTTTGTCTTCACCTTTCTTCGCTTCTTCAAGCTCAGTAATGGCCGCTTCAATCTTCACTTTATCGTCAGCAGGAAGAGCATCACCCGCTTCTTCAATTTGCTTACGAGTACCGTGAATCATTTGGTCCGCTTGGTTACGTGCTGTCGCTAACTCTTCAAACTTTTTGTCCGCTTCTTTGTTTGCTTCAGCTTCTTGGACCATTTTCTCGATTTCAGCATCGCTCAAACCGCCAGACGCTTGGATAGTGATCTTCTGCTCTTTGCCTGTTTGTTTATCTTTCGCAGACACGTGCAAGATACCATCCGCATCCAAGTCAAACACAACTTCAATTTGTGGCATGCCACGTGGTGCAGCTTGAATACCTTCTAGGTTAAATTGACCTAGCGATTTGTTGTACATGGCTTGCTTACGCTCACCTTGTAGAACATGGATCGTTACTGCATTTTGGTTGTCTTCAGCGGTAGAGAATACTTGATTCGCTTTAGTTGGAATCGTTGTGTTTTTCTCAACCAACTTAGTCATCACGCCACCCATTGTCTCGATACCGAGAGACAGAGGCGTTACGTCAAGTAGCAGTACGTCTTTTACTTCACCCGCAAGCACACCACCTTGAATGGCCGCACCAACAGCAACCGCTTCATCTGGGTTAACATCTTTACGCGCTTCTTTGCCAAAGAATTCAGCCACTTTCTTCTGAACCATAGGCATACGAGTCTGACCACCCACTAGGATAACGTCAGTGATGTCGCCGACAGACAAGTCTGCATCAGCCAACGCCACTTTCAGTGGCTCAAGCGAACGCTGAACAAGGTCTTCCACTAGAGATTCTAGTTTCGCACGTGTCACTTTCACGTTCATGTGCTTAGGACCAGCAGCATCAGCGGTGATGTAAGGCAAGTTCACATCTGTTTGTTGCGCTGATGACAACTCAATCTTCGCTTTTTCTGCGGCTTCTTTCAAACGCTGCATCGCAAGTGGATCAGTTTTTAGGTTGATGCCTTGCTCTTTTTTGAACTCATCAACGAGATAGTTGATCATGCGGTTATCAAAGTCTTCACCACCAAGGTGTGTGTCACCATTAGTTGCTAGAACTTCGAATGTTTTCTCGCCTTCAACTTCATCGATCTCGATGATTGAAATATCAAATGTACCACCACCAAGGTCGTATACCGCGATAACGCGATCGCCACCTTGTTTGTCCAAACCATAAGCAAGTGCAGCCGCTGTTGGTTCGTTGATGATACGTTTTACTTCAAGACCTGCAATACGACCTGCATCTTTCGTTGCTTGACGTTGTGCATCGTTAAAGTATGCAGGAACCGTAATAACGGCACCAGTAACTGGCTCACCAAGAAAATCTTCAGCTGTTTTCTTCATTTTCTTCAGAACTTCAGCTGAAACTTGAGGAGCGGCCATTTTTTGGCCTCTTGCTTCAACCCAAGCATCGCCATTATCAGCCTTCACGATTTTGTAAGGCATGATTTCAATATCACGTTGAACTTCTTCGTCTTCAAAACGACGACCGATCAAACGCTTAATTGCAAATAGCGTATTGGTTGGGTTTGTTACCGCTTGACGTTTTGCAGGCTGACCTACTAGCGTCTCACCATCTGTATATGCAATTACCGATGCAGTTGTACGTTCACCTTCAGCGTTTTCAATAACGCGAGGTTTGTCGCCATCTAAAACAGCAACACAAGAGTTAGTAGTACCTAAGTCAATACCAATGATTTTACCCATCAGGCTATCTCCAAATAAATTCTATTTTTGTTTTATGCTACCCCCTATGTGGGGGAGGGAGAACAGGGTTTCAACCCTTACTCACAAACTAAACAAGGATGTTCGTTTCTCGTATGCCCAATAAATAAGGTCACTCAGCACCTTTTCAAGGGCAAAATTGAAAAAAGTTATGATATTTCGACTAAACAGCGTAAATAACGACTTTTTCAATCCCGAAATCACTTAATGAAGGTTTCTATCTCGACATTAATCGATTTCGACATAAAAAAGAGAGGCGACGTACACCTCTCTTTGGCACTGAATAAATTAACGCCAATAAAGCATTTGGCTTATTTCGCAACTCTTTACTTTGATACCATGACCATCGCAGGGCGAATCACTCGGCCATTCAACTCATAGCCCTTTTGCATCACAAACATCACAGTATTAGGTTCATGATCTGGGCTCTCTTGAATTGACATTGCTTGGTGCAATTCTGGGTTGAATGTTTCGCCTTCAGGATTAATCTCTTTCAAGCCAAACTTTTCAACTACGCCAATGAAAGTTTTGTGTGTCAGTTCCACACCTTCCACCAGCGGTTTCACCACTTCGTTCTCAGCGTCAGCAGCTTGAATCGTGCGCTCTAGGTTGTCTAACACTGGCAACAACTCTTCAGCAAAACGGCTCAACGCATATTTACGCGCTTTATCGATCTCTTGCTCTGAACGGCGGCGCATATTTTCAACTTCCGCTTTCGCTCTTAGCACCGAGTCTTTTTGCTCTTGAATTTTTGCTTCGCTCGACAGTAGCGCCGCTTCTAATTGCGCAATTTGGGACTCTTTCTCATCGACTTCAACTTGTTCGTTCCAATCGATATCCGCGTCAGTACCAACGACTTCAGCTTCTTGACCCACTACTTCTTGCTGTAGTTCTTCTTCTTTGATTTTGTTTTCTTCGTTGTTCATGATATCTCCAGAATCCAACTATTTTGCGCTTAACCTCCACAGTTCAAAAAGTTAAGCACACAAAAATTCGCACAAAGGCATAACTTGCCCTTATTATGGGGATGAACAATCCTGATTCAAGCCTAATTAGTTTGGAAAATTTATGAAAAAACCATTTGAAGTGATCGCTATCATTGGAAAACCAAGAGATCAACAAGCCATTCAAACACATAAAGAGCTTTATCAATGGCTAACTTCAATGGGATATCCGGTCTTTATTGATGATCGTCTCAGCGAAATATTGGAAGGTGTACCTGCGGAACATTTCGCTAGCTTGCTTGAAATCGGCAAAAAAGCAGACCTTGCGGTTGTGGTTGGGGGCGATGGCAATATGCTCGGTGCCGCACGCGTATTATCACGCTTCGACATTTCCGTGATTGGGGTGAATCGTGGCAATTTAGGATTTTTGACCGATCTCAACCCAGAAGATTTTCAACCAAGGCTACTTGCAGTACTCAATGGCGAATATTTAGAAGAACAACGCTTCTTACTGGAAACAGAAATTCATCGCCACGGGCAAGTCAAAAGCCATAATGCAGCGCTTAATGAAGCCGTATTACACCCCGGCAAAATTGCACATATGATTGAATTTGAAGTCTATATAGATAATAGCTTCGCTTTTTCTCAACGCTCTGATGGCCTTATCGTTTCTACCCCAACGGGCTCTACCGCTTATTCACTTTCTGGCGGCGGGCCGATTTTATCCCCCAGTTTAAACGCCATTACACTGGTTCCCATGTTCCCGCATACCCTTTCAAGCCGCCCCCTAGTTGTGGATGGCAACCGCCAGATAAAACTGCTGGTTTCACCTGATAATCGCGGAACACAGGAAGTTAGCTGCGATGGACAAGTATCCCTACCGGTTTCCCCCGGTGATGAAGTGCATATTTACCAAAGCCCAAATATTCTAAAGCTCATTCATCCTAAAGATTACAGCTACTATCACGTGCTAAGAAAGAAACTGGGTTGGTCGAGTAAATTGTTTTAAACCAACCTCTTCACCTTCTATTTACTGTCGACCTCGATTAATAATATCGAGGTCTTTTTTACAGGGAATCATTAATATTTAATGGGTTTTAAAATTTCCATTTATTTTCCATCATAAATTTACTTATCCTATAGCTGATTATTTGTGAGCCATGATTTATTCCATATTCAAGTTAAGGACTTCGATCACAATTATTATTTCTATCAATTTACTTACTGATCAACTTGGTTAAGAATCGTTCCATCAGTCAACCAGCTATAACTCACAACGGATTTAGATATGAGTAAAAATCTAAAAATTCAAGATAAGTTATGGTCAAGCTCCCTAGCTTGGTACACGCACGACTATCAAATCTCAATTTTACCATCTTTTGCACACGCCTAGCCTGCTTGGTTGTTTCTGCATTCTTTCGAATCCATTAAACAATCAGCATCAACACTAAATCTATTTATATCGCTTTTCGATACTTGCATTCATCTTTATTAATTTAAAGTTGTTGCTTGGTTATTCTCAAATAGATTTATTTCACTCGAATTTTATCGCTAATTATTTGGCGCGATATTTTTCACTCTAAATATATAAAGGGTGTTGACTAATATCGCCTGACGAAAATTAAATTATTCAAAGGTATTATCATGGAAAACTTTAAACACTTACCAGAACCCTTCCGCATTCGTGTTGTTGAACCAGTAAAACGTACAACACGTGAATATCGCGAAGAGGCCATCCTTAAAGCGGGTATGAACCCATTCCTTATCGATAGTGACGATGTATTTATTGACCTTCTCACTGACAGCGGCACAGGCTCTATTACTCAAAGAATGCAAGCAGCAATGCTCATGGGTGACGAAGCTTACAGTGGCAGCCGCAGCTACTATGCGCTGGCGAATGCGGTAAAAGATATCTTCGGTTATGAGTTGACTATCCCAACTCACCAAGGCCGTGGTGCAGAGCAAATCTATATTCCTGTTCTAATTAAAAAGCGTGAGCAAGAAAAAGGCCTCGATCGTTCAAAAATGGTGGCGCTGTCTAACTACTTCTTCGACACCACTCAAGGTCACACTCAGGTTAACTGCTGTGTGGCGAAAAACGTCTATACCGAAGATGCGTTCGATACGTCTGTCAATGCAGATTTCAAAGGTAACTTTGACATCGCGAAACTTGAAATGGCGATTGAAGAAGCAGGGCCTGCGAACGTACCTTACATTGTCAGCACGATTACTTGTAACTCTGCCGGTGGTCAGCCTGTCTCTATCGCTAACTTAAAAGCGGTATACGAGATTGCTCAACGCTACGATATTCCTGTCATCATGGACTCTGCGCGTTTTGCTGAGAATGCTTACTTTATTCAGCAACGCGAACCGGGTTATCAAAATTGGACTATCGAAGAAATCACTCGTGAAACCTATAAATACGCAGATGGTTTAGCCATGTCTGCTAAGAAAGATGCAATGGTTCAAATGGGTGGTCTGTTGTGTTTCAAAGATGAATCGATGATGGACACTTACACGGAATGCCGCACGCTTTGTGTGATTCAAGAAGGTTTCCCTACTTATGGTGGTCTTGAAGGTGGTGCAATGGAGCGTCTTGCTGTCGGTCTATACGATGGCATGCGTCAAGACTGGCTAGAGTACCGTATCGGCCAGGTTCAGTACCTTGTTGATGGCCTAGAAGCCATTGGGGTTGTGTGTCAGCAGGCTGGCGGCCACGCAGCATTCGTTGATGCAGGCAAACTATTACCTCATATCCCTTCGCATCAATTCCCAGCCCATGCTTTGGCCTGTGAACTCTACAAAGTAGCAGGTATTCGCGCGGTGGAAATCGGTTCGTTACTATTAGGCCGTGATCCTGCAACGGGTAAACAACACCCTTGTCCTGCTGAGTTGTTACGCCTAACCATTCCTCGTGCTACTTACACCCAAACGCACATGGACTT
The DNA here is from genome assembly GCF_963874835.1 of Vibrio sp. V12_P9A6T4. Classification (NCBI taxonomy): domain Bacteria; kingdom Pseudomonadati; phylum Pseudomonadota; class Gammaproteobacteria; order Vibrionales; family Vibrionaceae; genus Vibrio; species Vibrio sp. V12_P9A6T4. The sequence goes on from NZ_CAWNJO010000093.1 coordinate 70,477, forward strand.
TGTTATCGAAGCATTTGGGAAAGTAAAAGAGAATGCCCACAACGTAAAGGGACTCGATTTCACCTACGAGCCACAAGTGCTACGCCACTTCACAGCCCGTCTAAAGGAAGTTGAATAATCACTAACTAAAGCGCGCCTAATTGGCGCGCTATTTCCTTCTAAATCGAGCAAAACAAAATCTATAAATTTAGCGGGCTTTTTCCTCAACATGAAACTTAAACAAGAGTAACGATTATGAACAATAATCCATCTTTAGTAGGCGGAGCTTGTATCATAGCAAGCGTCTGTGTCGGAGCCGGAATGTTAGGGTTACCGAGTGCGGGAGCCGGCGCTTGGACGACTTGGTCTCTTATCACAATTACCTTCACCATGATCATGATGACACTCTCGGGTTGGATGCTATTGGAAGCATTCAAGCGTTACGATCTTAAAGTGTCTTTCAACACTGTGACCAAAGACATCCTTGGCGATAACGTCAACCGAATTAATAATTTAGCAGTTTATTTTGTCGGCGGTATCTTACTTTATGCTTACATCACATCTTCAGGTTTAATTCTGGAAGGTGTTTTAGGCATCAATAACAAAATCACATCAGTCCTGTTTGTTGCTGTTTTCTCTCTTTTCGTTTGGCACTCTACTCGAGCAGTCGACAGGATCTCTATTGTTCTTATTGCCTTTATGGTACTGAGCTTCGTATTGGGTGTTTCTGGTTTAGCCGTTAACATAGATACTAGCGTACTTTTCGACCGCATTAACGAAGAATCCAATTATGCCCCATACGCTATGGCAATGTTACCTGTGGCCTTAACTTCATTTGGTTATCATCACTCAGTGGCCAGTATGCGTTCTTACTATGGATGTGAGCATCGCGCAAAATACGCCATTTTGGGCGGTACCGTTATCGCACTATGTCTGTACTTCCTGTGGATGGTCAGTATTTACGGTAACCTACCACGTAGCAATTTCGGCCCAGTGATTGCCCAAGGTGGTAACGTTGAAGTTCTGTTAGCAGCGTTAGGCTCTGTGATTGATTCAGACAAGGTATCGCACGCAATCAACACCTTCTCAATGGCAGCCATTCTTTCTTCGTTCATTGGAGTAGGCTTAGGTGTTTTTGATTTTCTGGCAGACCTGTTTAAATTTGAAGACAACAAACAAGGTCGAACTAAAACGTGGCTAGTGACATTTATTCCACCACTCACCCTTTCTTTATTGTTCCCTTTCGGCTTTATTCTGGCGATTGGCTATGCGGGTGCTGCTGCAACAATCTGGGCTTGCTTAATTCCAGCGTTATTGGCTCGTAAATCACGCACTTTAGAAGGTGGTCAAGAAGGATTTATGGCACCGGGTGGCAACGCAATGATCGGCATGCTGATCTTATTTGGTATCGCAACCGCAGTATTCCACTTTATGTCAATGATGAACCTATTACCGACATTCAGCGGTTAAGTCAGTTTCACTACACCAATGGCAATCCACTAATGACGAGAATTACGATGGTCTTTGAAAGCCACCAAGCCTCTTTTCCAGCGCGCTCATGCGTGGAAGTTGCTCGCCTGCCTATGGATGCGAAAGTGGAAATTGAAGTGATAGCGACCAAGTAAGCGCTATTCTCTAGATGATAAAAAAGACGCATCAAGCGTCTTTTTTATGTGAATTTATGCAATGTAGATTAACCCTAGCAAACCAACTACGGCGATTGTCGCGCCAAACACCATGACACTCGATAGTTTATCAGCCAATGTCGATTGGGATTTACCTTTTTCAGAGGTGCTTTTCTTTTCTAATAGCGAAAGAAGTGCTGAGTTCATCATTTACTACACCTTGTTACATTGTATACAGGTTGCGTATTCTATCTTTTTTGTGAACCTCGTCAAACTATTTAATGAGCATTTAATAATCAATTCAAAACTAATTAACCCCATCGAATGAAGTAAAATTCACTAGAAAGCCAGAGCTATCAAGCAACATAAATCACTTCCTGTCGCATGCACTAAACTCAGCGCAGTTTACAATACTCATAGTTTTCTGACAGGCATCTTTACTGTATAAAAAAACAGTTTATACTGTTCACTTATACAGTGTTATTTGATTATATAGGTACAGAAATGCTGGCTCATTTAAGTGTGAATAATTTTGCTATTGTTAAATCATTGCAGTTAGAGCTTTCCAAAGGAATGACTACCATTACTGGCGAAACCGGTGCGGGTAAATCCATTGCAATTGACGCGCTCAGTTTATGTCTTGGTGGCCGTGCGGAAGCAGGAATGGTCAGGCAGGGTGAAGAAAAAACCGAAGTCAGCGCCGCCTTTATTTTGGACAATAACCTCAACGCCACGCGCTGGTTGGAAGACAATGACTTGCTCGACCAAAAAGAGTGTATTTTACGCCGAATCATCACCAAAGATGGCCGCTCTCGTGCCTTCATCAATGGCAGCCCTGTGCCTCTTTCACAACTCAAAGCTCTAGGTCAATTACTGATCAACATCCACGGTCAACACGCCCATCATCAACTGATGAAAAGTGAGTATCAAATGAGCATGCTGGACCAATACGCAGGTCACGTGAATCTTGTCAAAGAGACACGCTTAGCCTACCAAATGTGGCGTCAAGCAGATAACCAGCTCAATCAACTCAAAGAAAATAGTCAACAAAACCAAGCTCAAGTTCAACTGCTGGAATATCAAATCAAAGAACTCAATGAATTGGCGATTGGTGAAGAAGAGTTCACCGAACTCGAACAAGAGCACAGACGTTTAGCCAACAGTGGCGAGCTTGCTACCACTTGCCAGCAAGCCATTGAACTTATTTATGAGGGGCAAGAAGTCAATGCGCTAAGTTTGCTGCAGTCAGCCAACCACGCCTTGCTTGAACTGGCCGAGTTAGATGAAAAACTTGCCACCTTACCCAACATGGTGGCTGAAGCCATCATCCAACTCGAAGAAGCCAACAGTGAATTGCGAAACTATCTGGACAGTATCGATGTCGATCCTGAACGTATGGCTTATGTAGAAGAACGTTACTCTAAAGTGATGTCCATATCGCGCAAGCACTACATCGCTCCTGAAACGCTTTACCACCACCACCAAGATCTGCTCAAACAAATAGCGCAACTTGACTGCTCTGAAGATAAATTACAAGAACTGGAAAGTAACGTTGCCAAACAGTATCAGCAGTTTGCAACCTGTGCCGACAAACTGCATAAGTCTCGTAGCCGTTACGCGAAAGAGCTGGATAAATTAATCACCAATAGCATGCACGAACTGAGCATGGAAAAAGCCAAGTTCTGCATCGAAGTTAATCATGAAACAACGCATCCATCACCACTGGGTTTTGACACCGTAACCTTCTTAGTCTCGACCAACCCAGGTCAACCGCTGCAGCCTATCGCTAAAGTCGCGTCAGGCGGAGAACTGTCACGGATATCTCTAGCAATCCAAGTGATCACCGCTCAAAAAGTAGACACTCCTAGCCTTATTTTTGATGAGGTCGATGTCGGTATCAGTGGGCCAACTGCTGCGGTGGTCGGAAAAATGTTAAGGACATTAGGCGAATCAACTCAAGTACTGTGTGTGACTCACTTACCACAAGTGGCAGGTTGCGGGCACCAACAACTGTTTGTCAGCAAGCAAGCCAAAGCAGGAAAGACAGAAACACAAATGAAACGGTTAGACAATGAACAACGCGTCGCTGAACTTGCTCGCCTTTTAGGGGGTAGCCAAATCACCGAATCTACCCTTGCTAATGCGAAAGAACTGCTGATCGCCGCCTAAGCTGACATTTTTCTTTTTAGGTTTGCAACCAAACTCAAAATTTGCAGTCTCAACTAGCTCGTAGCTCAGTCTATTTTTTACTTCTGCTGCGAGCTTGTTTATTATCAGTCCAGTTTTACGACCTATTGGCAAAGAATTTTGAATATGCAGTTAAAAAAGTGGTTAATCGCAGTCCCTTTAGCAATGACAATGCTGACTGGATGCTCTTTATTAGAAAAACTCGTTTATCGTATTGATATTAACCAAGGCAACTACGTTGAACAGCAAGCCGTCGATCAACTCAAGTTCGGTATGAGCAAAGAACAGGTTAGGTTTGTCATGGGGTCGCCGATGCTTATTGAAAACGGTTATCCCGATACTTGGTATTACATTTATCACCACACGGAAGGCCACAAAGAATCGATACAGAAAAACCTGATTGCGACATTTAATACCGCAGGTGCTTTGATGGAAATCAGTGGCGACTACCCTCCTAGCGAACGGTTTTTTGAAGGCGTAAACTGAACGAAAACACGTTCAAACAAATGATACCCAAAGTGCACCTCACAATGAGTGACACTAACGGACAGGGCTCATAACGAGCCCTTTATCTTGCACCCAATACCGCAGCAACGTTTACTGTTGCGCTTTTGCCTGCTCGGCTCTCTTGCGACGGATCTCTTTAGGGTCGGCCAATAACGGACGATAAATTTCAATGCGATCACGGTCTCTGACCGTCGAATCTAGCTTAACGTTACGACTAAAAATCCCGACCTTATTTTTTGATAAATCAATCTCTGGGTAGAGCTCAAGCACACCGGACTGTTGAATTATCGTTTCGACGGTTGAGTTTTTGTCTACCACCAAATTCAGTACTCTTTGCTCATGAGGCAATGCATAGACTACCTCAACATGGATCATCTCAGATTCAATACTCATTACTGATACACCTGTTTCGCTCGTTTGGTAAATGCGTTAACCATATTACTGGTCAATTCATCGAATATCTTGCCAAAAGCCAATTCCACCATTTTGCTCGAAAATTCAAACTCCAGTTTAAGTTCAACCTTGCAGGCCTGTTCATCAAGTGCAGTAAAATACCAACCGCCTTTTAAAGCCTTAAAAGGACCATCGACCAAATTCATCAAAATAGCTTCACTGGCCACCAACACATTCGACGTTGTGAACGTCTTACTTATCCCTGCCTTTGAAACATCCACCGAAGCCACCATCGACAAATCGGAAGATTCAATAACGCGAGAACCAGAACAACCTGGCAAAAATTCAGGATAACGAGCAACGTCATTCACGAGATTAAACATTTGTTCTGCACTAAAAAGCACTAAAGCAGAACGACTGACTTGCTTCATATTCTCTCCTCATCACCACCGAAAGAGTCTGGTGTGTAACAATTTTACTTTTATTCTTATCCTACGCAAATAAAAGGATTTCCTAAGCTCGAACCAAGCCGTATAATGCCGCCATTATGGTAAAGAAAAAATCAAACTCAAAAGCAGGTAGCAATACCATTGCTGTAAATAAAAAAGCTCGCCACGAATACTTTATCGAAGATGAAGTAGAAGCAGGCATGGAGCTCCAAGGCTGGGAAGTCAAATCTCTTCGTCAAGGCAAAGCTAATATCGCAGAAAGCTACGTTTTCATGCGAGACGGAGAAGCCTTTGTTTCCGGAATGACAATAACGCCACTGCAGCAAGCATCCACTCACGTGGTTGCCAACCCAACTCGCGTGCGCAAGCTGTTAATCAGCCGCCGTGAACTGGATAACCTTTATGGACGCATCAACCGTGAAGGCATGACACTTATCGCACTATCACTGTATTGGTCTCGCTCTTGGGTGAAAATCAAAATTGGTGTAGCGAAAGGTAAAAAACTGCATGACAAACGTGATGATTTAAAAGAAAAAGATTGGGCAAGAGAGAAAGCACGCGTAATGAAGAGCTCATTGCGTTAATCTTGACCACTTAGACGCAGAAAGCTAGACAGACAAAGGTTTTCTGGTAGTATGCGTCAACACACTTGGGGCTGATTCTGGATTCGACGGGAATTTTGCAGTCTGAGGTGCATGCCGTGGGGCGGTTTGCCACGTTAAAAGCCGCAAAAAAATAGTCGCAAACGACGAAAACTACGCACTAGCAGCTTAATAACCTGCCAAGAGCCTTTCTGCCCTAGCTTCCGCTCGTAAGACGGGGAACAACAGAGAGTCAAAACCAAACAAGCTCGTGCCGCGTCTCCCGCCTGAGAGACAAAGCATTAAAACTAATTCAGGATAGCCATTAGATAGCGTGTCGGTTCGCAGTTTGATGGTGAAATTAAAGATCGAATAAGCATGTAGTACCAATGATGAATGATTTTCGGACGCGGGTTCAAATCCCGCCAGCTCCACCAATCACTAGTAACGGGACGTCTCAGGACGTCCCGTTTTCTTTTCTAAACCCTTGTCATATCTAGCTTTAAGTGGTTCAGGGAGTCTCATCGAGATTCACTTAATCTCTGTCACTTCGTAACATTCCTCGTAACACTGCCACAGCTCACCTCAACCACTTTGTTCATTCAAGGTAACTGTTCATTTATTACGAACAACTTGCATCACTGTACAAACTATTAACGCCCCACTTCCTATCGCAGCTTTCATCGCTGAAATCATCCATTCTGCTCATCAAAACTTTTGACTTACAGATTATGAGTAACAATTTACTCACAACTTGAAAGAAAATGACTTTAAGAGTAAAACTTTACTCATTGATAAGTAGGGTGTTGTCGATGGAAGAACTAACCGTACAAGCTTTTATCAAAGGTGAATGGATAGATATTGGTATTATCTCGTTCCCTAAAAGTAGCCAACATAATTTCCGAGTAACTGAACTCAACTACCTCAGCGACTATGCGCTAGAGCATCACGATAAAGATGACTTTCACGCTGTTTCACTAAACCACCCTGTCTCATTCTTTTTTAATGACATGGGTAAACCTGGATGGTTAAAGTTTCTAGACGATATTATGCCTAGCGGCGCTAGTAGACGGTACTGGGTTAAACTCCTAGATATTGAAGACCTTAGTTCAAACGAACAAGACTATGTTTTGCTCAAGTTTGGCACGATGTCGCCTATTGGCAACTCAAACCATTTGGCTTAAAAGTCGGACTGCTCCCCTCTTCTCCCGATGCGTTAAAATCGCTATTGATAGATGGTGAGGATGGGTAAAATGCTCAGTATCAGCGCTCTTGCTTTAGATTGAATTGCTATAACAAGCTAGTATTTTTAAATGATTTAGGAATACATGGACGCGGGTTCAGTTCCTTTTGAAGTAGGAAATTGATGATTTTGCCAGGTGGTTCTAAACAATCGCAACTCAATGACTATCGCTCAATAAATAGAAAGCGCGCCAATCTCAACTTAGGACGCCACCCTGATGTTTCTCTTGTACAAATGCGGAGGTCAGTTTACACACCCGCAGTTATGCATTCGTTTGTTGCTGATGGGTAGCGACTGTCGTGAGTTTATCGGCGCGGAAAAGCTTGTAAGCCATAATGCCAATAACCAACGCTTTGATAATCATCATTTGTGGGTTACCGAAATAGGCAGCCATACCAACAAACCCCGATAAGAACATGAGCAAACGGAACCTTTTCAGGTCAGTCATATACAGTGCCAACAAAATTAACGCGAGATCGCCAAACTGCAAGGCTTCGGCAAGTGTGGGGTTATTGATAAAGCTGCTTACGGCCACATAAGCAATATAAAGAATACCGCTCGCCATCAAAGCCGCAGCAGAATTGATCACCATTTTGCTGGTGTTAGTAAAATCTTTCACATATCGATAGGCGTTAATGGCACCAACCGACAGGTTAAGGATCACTTTAGGCCACCAGCCCATCAAAATTGACCAAGCAATGTCATTCGCAGCCGAAGCAAAAGCAGCATAGCGTGTAAACTTCATCGAATTAAAAACGGTAAGTGATATATAGAATGCGACAGATGTCCATCCTAATACTTCACGTAATATATCAAGCAAAATATGGTCTCTTTTTACATAGAATCATCATCCACAACAATGAAACTATCTGCTACTAATAAGGCCAGTAGTGGTTTATAAACCCACCACATAGCCGTTGGGCGCAGGATAATATCACGGCATTCGGTATAAATCCTAGAAAAGACTCTTATCAATACACGCTTATTCTCGAGAATATGTTTCTCAATTTTGGAAACAAAACTGCAAACTCAACAAACGCATCACCACTCCCCTTTTGACACACTCAATCATCCCTGAATGAAAATTAACTGACGTACGCTAACTCATTCAGCGAGGAGAACGAACCGCAACCACTTTCGTCTCGATCAACTGGTAGCGAATCCCAGCTTGGTCAAACGACTGGCGCAGCGCCGTTAAATTCCGGTGATAGGTCACTTGCCGACCAGATGCCGTCTTCACTTTCATTACCATATTAGTCATACACTTATCCTCTACACTTAACCGATTGGTTGCATCAAACGACGCTATTTTGAATATTTATAGCCAAACAACTTGGAGTTTTAGGTAGCAAGGAAATCGTTATTGTGCGAACTCTTTGAGTGCCGCCATCGCATTTTCTGCCTTCTCTTGTTGTACAAAAATATGGTCATGATAATAGCCCGCAATCACATTAGCGCTGATGCCATACGAAGCTAGCTTAGTTGCAAAAGCGGCCGTTAAACCCACTGCCTCTAAACTTGAATGAACCGTCAGCGTAATTAAGCTGAATACCGATTCAAAATCGAGCTGCGCCGCAATGGCCTTTTGCTGCTCAATGACCAAGGTCAGCCCTTCGCGCTCTTGAAATGTCGCCACGGGTTCTAAATGCAAATAATCGGCTAATGCCCCTTGCACAGTACAAAACACATAACTTCCGCCCACCAACTCGGGTGACATGGATTGCAGTAAAACCTCTAAATCAGTAATCGCTGTCATATTTTTCTTTCTCATTCAAATTGAAGCCGAAGTGCAGAGTAAAGCCCTCTGTGGAATAAGTGAAATTAATAATATTAATGGTTAATTAGTCATTCTTATTGAATAGAACATCACTTGAGTTCTATGGCGACTTTAGGCTAGCTGTCTGCGCACGAAAAACTTAAAACAACTCAGTTGATCACACTTGTACTGCAATCAATTGAGCCTTTGGTATTAGATAGTTAGAATAGCGTTCACTTTGAGGAGCGATTATGTCTATCGAGTTCTACAACCAAAATGCCCAACTGTTTTTTGCATCAACCAAAGAAGTAGATACCCATTCGCTGATGGAACACTTTACGCCCCATATTCCAAAAGGGGGCATCATCCTTGATGCTGGTTGTGGTTCCGGCAGAGATGCAAAAAGTTTCATTGAGCAGGGTTATAAAGTGGTGGCATTTGACGCCAGTGAAGAATTAGCAAGCTTAGCATCTCAACTGCTTCAAATTCCGGTCACCGTTTCAACCTTTGCTGATTTTCAAAGTGATCAATCTTTTGATGGTATTTGGGCTTGCGCATCGTTACTGCATGTCGGTGAGTTGGATCTTCCAGATACCTTTACTCATTTAGCTTCTCAGCTAAAACCATTAGCCCCTCTATATTGTTCTTTTAAATATGGGGCAGGGGAAGTCGAACGAGATGGCCGTCGATTTACCAACGGTGATGAACAGCGTTTAGCACAATGGATCGCTCATGCCCCATTGAATGTGGCAAAAATCTGGATAACCAATGATTTAAGAGCGGATCGCCAAAATGAACAGTGGTTGAATGCTATTTTAATAAAAAGTGAAGAGCGATGAGCGCTCATAGAAACAAGGGTCTGGCCACTTTATATAGCGGCCCAAAACTGAGTGCGGGAGGGAAACAAGACCCGCTACTTCCTAAGTTAATCCAAGCCATTAACCACGCTAGTGAAATAGAGATCTCGGTTTCTTTCGTTCAACCTTCCGGATTGGATTTACTATTTGACCCTATTCTTGACGCTCTAAAAAGTGGAGCCTCACTCAAATTACTGACTTCGGACTATCTAGCAATAACCCACCCAGTCGCATTACGACGCCTTATGATATTGGCGGAACGTGGAGCGCAATGCCGTATTTTCACTTGTGAAAGTCAACATAGCTTTCATATGAAATCCTACATTTTTGTTAAAACAGAACAAGGAACCATCAGTGAAGGGTGTGCTTGGGTCGGTTCAAATAACATCAGTAAAACAGCATTGCTACAAAGCTATGAGTGGGCTTTACGCCACGATTTTGAGCAACCAGCCACTTCACCCGCAGCGCAAGAATTTGAATATATTCGTGAGCAGTTTTCAGCTATTTTTTCTCATGAACAGAGTATGACTCTCTCCCATCACTGGATAGACGACTACTTACTGCGCTACAAAAAACTGTCAATGCAACGTTCATTAACACTGTTGGATGGAGCCGATGAAGCACCGGAGATCCCTACCCCAAACTCAATGCAAGTGTTGGCTTTATCAGCGCTCAACCAGAGCCGTGAGCAAGGCTATGTACGTGGCTTGGTTGTCTTAGCGACTGGAATGGGAAAAACATGGTTAGCCGCTTTTGATGCCCAACAGATGCAAGCAAAACGCGTCTTGTTTGTTGCCCATCGAGAAGAGATTCTGACTCAAGCTGAAAGCACATTTAGTAAATTAATACCTAACGCTAAAACTGGCTTATACAACGGAGCTGAAAAAACAGAGGAAGCTGATTATCTTTTTGCTTCAGTCGCCACCTTAGGTAAAAAAGCGCAGTTAGCGCGCTTCAAAGCCGATGATTTTGACTATATTGTTGTCGATGAATTTCATCACGCGAGTGCGCGTAGTTACCGAGATTTACTCGCTTATTTCCAACCAGCATTTCTTTTAGGCTTAACTGCAACACCCGAGCGCTCTGATCAAGCCGATATATTATCGCTTTGCGACAACAATTTAGTGTTTGAGCGTAACTTGGTGCATGGCATTGATGAGAAAATTTTAGTGCCATTTCATTACTACGGTATTTACGATCAATTCGTCGATTATCAAGAAATCCCTTGGCGCAATGGCAAATTTGACCCTACAGCTTTGGACAGTGCATTTGCGACCAAGCAGCGTGCCGAACATATTTATCACCATTGGTTTGACAGAAAACAACAACGCACATTAGCTTTCTGTATTTCTAAACGTCATGCCGATTACATGGCGAAATACTTTTCCAAACAAGGCGTTCGCGCTATCGCCGTCTATAGTGACTCTCAAATACGTCGAAACGACGCCTTAAAACAGTTGAATGAAGGAAGTATCGACATTCTTTTTTCTGTCGACCTGTTCAATGAAGGAACCGATCTACCCGCGATTGATACCATTTTGATGATTCGTCCCACCGAATCAAAAATACTCTTTTTACAGCAATTAGGCCGCGGTTTGCGCCAATCTCCGAGTACAGGTAAACAGCAATTAATGGTGTTAGATTTTATCGGTAATCACTCTTCATTTTTAAATCGGCCCGCAACCCTACTCAATGTGGGTTCACTGAAAGAAATAGTCAAAACGACCAACCAAACCACTTCGTTAGCGGCCGGTTGCTATGTCAACTTTGATCCACAACTGCTGCAATTTTGGCAAACCTTAGAAAAACAGATACGTTCAACTGCGGCTGAAGATTACCAAGATCTCAAACATCAACTCGCACACCGACCAAGTGCCGCCGAATTTTTCCACCATGGCTATGATCTCAGTAAAGTACGCCGCTCGATGAAAAGTTGGTTTAGGTTCGTGGCAGACCAAGAAAGTGACTTAGCACTGACTCAACGACTGACGAAACATGACGAGTTTTTGCTCAAAGCAGTCGAAATCACAGCGATGAGCAAATGCTTTAAAGCCGTTTTACTTGAAGCACTATTAGAGCTTGATGGTTTGCGAAAGCCCCCAACATTGAATGAGCTAGCGATTCAAAGTCATAAAGTGCTATCACGTAGACCTGATTTGATGCGACGAGATCTCACCGAACAAGCCAAGCAATTTAGCGCAACAGGATCCGAATGGCTAAATTACTGGAATCGAAACCCAGTCAAAGCGTTTACAAGCCCAGACTCTTCTGGCCACGCATGGTTTAAGGTGGATAATCATCGCTTTGTACCTACTTTTGCTATAGACAATGCCGATTTGCCACAGCTTCATAATCTTATTCAAGAACTTGTCGATTTGCGCTTTGCCGAATACATACAGCGAGTCAGTAAGCAAGAAGCACACTCAAACTCGAAGCCAATCCAAACTTCGGCCAAGATCCTTCCGTTGCCAAACCAAGCAAGCGAAAAAGGTACCTATTTGCCCCTCTACCCCGATCTAAAAATTGCTTGCGGTCATTTCAAGCAAGGTACTCATGATACGCAAGAGCAATATTTAGTCACCGCTGGTTACGGTAAGCTTGATCCAACAAGACATTTCATTGCCCCCGCTTCAGGTAATTCAATGAATGGAGGTAAAAACCCGATTCAAGATGGTGATTTACTACTACTTGAATGGGTCACACCAAAGAGCGCAGGTTCAATTTCTAATCTGGTCATGGCGATTGAAACTCAAGATGAAACGGGTGATAACCACTACTTGCTACGCGTAGTACGCAAAATAGGACCAAACCATTATCAGCTTGAGGCACAAAACGCTGACTACGCTCCCATGCTCGCAACCGACAGCATGCGTACTTTTGCTCGGCTCAAAGCCATCCTCCGTTAATATTGCGTGCTTCCTGACGCTCTATTGGGAAAATAAACATAAAACCAAAATAACCACCAGTTGTTTTGTGACAGGCAGCAAATAAAGAGACGATAAATTTGCGCTTGAAATAGCGATTCAAATCACATTTTCAGCGCATTTATTCCCATAAATCTTATTCACACATCACATAAAACCGCGCGAATGTTACTGGCCACGGTTTATTTCCATTTGGAAGTGGAAATAGGGCTTATCCACCCTTGCTCCCTTTTACGCTATTTTCTTCTCCAAGCTAAACATTTGGAGAATCCCACGGTGCAAAACTCTCAACCCATTAGCATGGATGATGCACAGATTATAGAGCTTGGCTTGTCGCTCACCGAACGAGCCATTGTCTTGCTTAATTCACACGCTATCTACCCCGATTCGCTACAGAAAAAAATGCTCGAAACACACATCAAAGCGATGGTTTGGCGCTCATTTAGCGGTGAATCGTTGCCTGAACTCGATATGGAGATGTTTGATGAAATCTCTCCCATTTGTTTCACCTTGGCCGAGCAAGTGTGTCATTGGATGGAGAGCCTCGCTTATGAAGAAGCGCATCTGCTTTCGGTCCATTTTGAAGTAGCTAAAGAAAACGAATTAAACCCAACAGCAGGAGAAACAACATGTCAGTAATCAAAGTCGTTATTGGTGATCGCATGGGCAAAGGTCAAAAAGTAGGATCTGGTGCTCAAGCGGCAGGCGCTGAAGTGACCGTTATTCCCGGCATGGCCGCAGACATGAAGTTAGGTGATGTCATGCAACAGCAGCAAGCCGATTTAGGGATCTCTTTTTGCGGCAGCGGCGGCGCTGGTGCTATCACAGCGCAAACAAAATATGGCTATCAATGCCGCTATGGAATGCGCTCTGTTGAGGAAGGGATAACCGCGATCAATGAAGGCTGCGTGGTTTTGGGTTTCGGCTTTATGGATAAAGAAGAGCTGGGCGAAAAACTGGTGAAGGCGTTTGTGGCTAAGCATGGCATCAAAGCATGAAAGAGCAGTTAACCACTAAGGTAACCGTGAGTGGCAAGGGCGAAACAAAGCAGCAGGCTTTTGCCGCGGCTTTAAGCCAAGTACAACCCACGTTACTTAAGAATAACGCAAAAGTCCTCCTCCGGATTGAACCGTTAGACGTCAACGTTTTGCAAGCAGAAGAGAAAGTAACGCGAGAGAAATTCCTTTTCTTCTTTCTTGCAAGAGATCGACGCCAATACAGCGTCAAGCTAGAGGTTACGGTCAGCCTGACCCACATCGATGTGGAACAGGTCGATTTCAAACGTTAACAGGTCACTATAAGGATCCCTGACATGTTTCTTATCATTCTCTTTAAGTCCATCATCATTGGTGGCTTAGTCGGTATCGGCGTTGGAGTAGGCGCGGCAAGGATGTTCCATGCTCCAACTATCCAAGGTATGGGTGCATTTCGTACTCTGGGAGAGTTGAACTCGTGTGAAGGCGACCCGGCCTCTCACTTCTCTTTTGGGCTTGGATTCTTCTTTAATGCTTGGGCCTCAACGGTTGCGGCAGGGGCATTCACTCAAGATGTTGACCACCGCATCATCCCGAACTGGGGCGCGGCGGCGCTGATGATAAAAAACCGCGACCTTGCTACTACCTTGCATGATCCAAAACGAATGGGCATTGCTTGCGCCATTATCGGTGCGATTGTGGTTGCGTTTCTTAACTCAACGGCGGCGGCCGTTCCTGCGGCGCTGCAAGTCACGGCAGTAAAGGTATTAGTACCTGCGGCAAACTTACTGGTGAATACCGTCATGCCGGTTATTTTCTGGCTAGCGGCAATTGAAGCGGGTAAGAAATCGGGCTTTTGGGCCACTATCTTTGGTGGTTTAGCGCAAATGATCATGGGCAACGCCGTTCCTGGTTTGGTGCTGGGTATTTTGATTGGTAAAGGTGTTGAAGAGAGTGGTTGGAACAAAGTAACTCAGATCATGATGGCGGCGATTATTGCACTGTTTGCGTTAAGTGCTTTCTTCCGCGGGTTCGACATGAAATTTATCGAAGCTTTCCATATGCAAGTTCCTTTGTGGCTTGAAAATATCCATCTCATGATCAGTGGCAAATAAGGAGTTGACCATGGACGAAAAAATGAAAAACAACTTTTGGTATGCCGACTGGTCTTTCCCGATTTTCGTGGGCTTGCTTTCAGCCGGGGTTTTTGCCGGAACGCACATGTACTACTTATACGGTGTCGGTGCTTTTAACGAGGTGGCGTTTGTGTCCATGCTGCGAGCAGGGATGGATACAGGCGCGTACGGTGCGGTGGCCGCTTTTGGTGCAAGCTTTCTGTTTGCACGCATCATTGAAGGTTCGCTCGTGGGCATTTTGGATATCGGTGGCGCGGTGCAAACGGGTGTGGGTTTAGGGATTCCAGCTTTATTACTGGGTGCTGGCATTGTTTATCCTCTTGAAAATTTCACCGCTTCGTTAATCACAGGCATGCTCGCTGGTTTGGCGATTGGTGGCTTAATTGTGCTGGCACGTAAATTCACCATTAACCAAAGCGATTCAACCTACGGGGCTGATGTGATGATGGGAGCAGGTAATAGCTCCGGCCGTTTTCTTGGACCATTGATCATTTTATCTGCGATGGCCGCTTCTATCCCGATTGGGATCGGCTCTCTAGGTGGCGCATTAATTTTCTATGTGTGGGGTAAACCGATTACGGGTGGTGCAATTCTCGGAGCGATGGCGTTAGGAGCTCTTTTTCCTATCGCACTGTAAAACAAGCTGGGGTTTAAATTCTACTGATAATCGCTCTTCGCGCCGATGAGCGAAGAGCGTGAGATGCAAATTATGTATGACATCCTGATCAAAAATGCCCAACAAGCGGGTGGGTCTAGTATCGATATCGCCCTTCAGGGCAACAAAATAGCGGCGGTGGGCGATCTTGCTGGTTCATTGGCAAAACAGACCGTCGATTTAGATCATGACGTTTTTGTCAGTGCCGGTTGGATTGACGGCCACACTCACTGCTATCCGAACTCGCCGATTTATAACGACCACCCCGATAACGTTGGGGTGTCAGGTGGCGTGACGACTGTCATTGATGCGGGCAGCACAGGCGCAAACGATGTGGATGATTTTGCACAGCTTGCAGCGCAATGCACAACCCATGTGCGAGCTCTACTGAATATCTCGAAAATTGGCTTGTTGCGCCAAAATGAACTGGCCGATGCCAACGACATTGATCTGGATAGCGCAAAGCAAGCGCTGCTTCGTCATCCCGAATTTATTGTCGGTTTAAAAGCACGCATGAGCGGTAGTGTTGTCGGCCACAATGGCTTAATGCCGCTTCAGGCTGCCAAAGCATTACAGCAGCAATGCGGCTGCGTTCCATTGATGGTGCACGTCGGTAATGCGCCGCCGGATTTGGATGAAATTGTCGCTCTGCTGGGCAAAGGCGATATTCTCACTCACTGCTTTAATGGCAAGCCTAATCGCATTCTTGATTGTCATGGGGAGATAAAAAGCAGCGTTCAGCAGGCCAGAGCTCGAGGCCTGAAACTTGATATCGGCCACGGCAGTGCCAGTTTCAGTTTTGAGGTGGCTGAGCAGGCCATCGCACAAGGGATTTTGCCCGATACGATCAGTTCTGACATTTACTGTAAGAACCGGCTCAATGGCCCGGTTTACGGTCTTGCCCACCTGATGTCGATGTTTTTTACGCTCGGATTATCCCATGAGCAGATCATTGAGCGCGTGACGAGTCAAGCAGCGCAAGCACTTCGCCTAGCGAAAAAGGGGCACTTAATTGCAGGCTATGATGCCGATTTAACGCTCTACACCATCAATAAAGCGTCGGTTAACTACACCGATACTCATCACCAGCATCGAACTGGACAACAGAGATTTACGCCTCTTGCTGCCATTATTGACGGCAAGCTTGTATTGACTGAACAAGGACAACAGCATTATGTCTTCCATTCTTGAAAAATATCACTTGAAACAAGTGATCAACACATCTGGCCGTATGACAGCTCTTGGTGTTTCTACTCCGCAAGCCGAAGTGGAGCAGACTGTCTGTTTTGGGATGAACAACTACTTTGAAATGAGCGATTTGGTGAACAAAACCGGCCAATATATTGCTCGTTTGCTGCAAGTTGAAAATGCAGTCGTCGTCTCATGCGCTTCTGCGGGGATTGCACAGAGTATCGCGGCAGTCATTGTGCGTGGTAACCCTTATCTGCTTGAGCATCTGCATGCAAAAACGCACCCGATCGCAACGGATATTGTGATCCCCAAAGGGCATAACGTCAATTATGGTGCCCCGGTTGGCTGCATGGTAAATCTTGGCGGCGGTAACCTGATTGAGGCCGGTTGGGCTAATGAATGCAGCGCAGAACAATTAGCCGCGGCAATCACCCCCAATACCGCCGCCATTCTCTACATTAAATCGCACCATTGTGTGCAAAAAAGCATGTTAACCGTGCCACAAGCGGCCAAAGTGGCTCAAGACCACCAGCTTCCGCTGATTGTTGATGCAGCAGCAGAAGAGGATCTACAACTCTATTATCAGCAAGGGGCTGATCTGGTGATCTACAGTGGTGCGAAAGCGATTGAAGGCCCAACCAGCGGTTTAGTGATTGGGAAACATCAATATGTGGAATGGGTTAAGCAGCAATCTGCAGGTATTGGCCGTGCTATGAAAGTCGGTAAAGAAGGCATTTTAGGCCTAACGCATGCCATTGAGTTGTACTTAAGCCGCCAACAAGAAACCGGCCAACAAATGGTGGATAAAATGACGCCATTTATCGAGGCGTTAAACCGTATTGAAGGGATAAGCGCACGCGTGGTTTGGGACAGTGCAGGCCGAGATATCGCACGTGCAGAAGTGAGTTTTGATGCCAAACAATTTGGTATCAGCGCTAATGAAGCCGTCACACGCCTCCAAAATGGTAACCCAGCGATTTACTGCCGCGCTTACAAATCCAATGAGGGTTCGGTGGAATTTGATGTCCGCAGTGTTTCATCTCATCAACTTGAACTTATTCTTAGCGCCATGAACCAACTGAATCAGGAGTCATTAGAATGTCTTTAAGCCCTAATTTTTACGCTGACCGCGTATGTCTCAATGTGCTGGCGGGCTCTCATCATAATGCGATTGAAGTCTACCAAGCCGCAGAAGGCCATGTGTTGGTTGGTATGCTCTCGAAAGATTACCCAGATACCGCAAGCGCTGCGGCTGATATGAAAGCGTGCGCTGAAAAAATCGAGAATGCTTTATCGATTGGCCTTGGCGCAGGGGATCCAAAACAATCGGATATGGTGACGGCTTTAGCCGGAATACTGCAGCCTCAGCATGTCAATCAAGTCTTTACTGGTGTCGGGGCTACGCGTCAAGCGCTAGGTCAACATCACACTATCGTGAATGGTTTGATTTCACCATCAGGCACTGTTGGCTTGGTTAAAATCTCAACTGGCCCGAAAAGTTCCGGCATGGAAGAAGCGGTTGTTCCCGTTGATACCGCGATTGCCATGTTGCAAGATATGGGCTGCAGCTCAGTCAAATTCTTCCCAATGCAGGGGCTAAAATGCAAAGCTGAGTACCAAGAAGTTGCCAACGCCTGTGCTCGTCACCACTTTTGGTTAGAGCCAACAGGTGGTATTGATCTAAACAACTTTGAAGAGATTTTACGCATCGCTCTCGATGCGGGTGTCGAAAAAGTCATTCCACACATTTATAGCTCAATCATCGATGAGAAAACCGGACAGACTCGCCCCGAGGATGTGAAAACCCTGCTGGCCATGACTCAAAAACAACTGGCACATTCATAACACCGACGCCGGAGCATGTGCTCCGGCATAACAAAGCGTTGGCTATCTATTGCCTTTTAGTGCATTTTACCTTTTAGATAGCGCTGTTCATGCTGGAATGGGAATCGATGATGTACAAGCTACCGCACCCTCGCCTAATTCATTTGTTGGATGCTGTATCCGCCTCGCCTTTGACTCAGGACGAACTTGCGCAACGGCTTAATGTTTCGACACGCACCATACGCACCGATGTCGCGCTGCTCAATAATGTGATGGTCAACCATGGCGCGCATCTTCTCCACCAGCGCGGTTCCGGTTACCAACTCAATATTTACAACCCGTCAACTTTCGAGCATTTTTTGTCGAGGGTGCAAAATGCAGAAACGATTCCAAGGACCAGTAAAGAGCGCATCATTCAAATTCAAGTGCTGCTATTGACGGCAGAACAAGGCGTAAAAATTGACGAATTGGCCGAGACATGGAATCTAAGCCGCACCGTTATTCAAAATGATATGGCCGATGTGCGCAGCCAACTCGCCACGTTTGGTTTATCGATTGAAAGTAAACCTCGTTTGGGCATGCTGATCCAAGGCCCAGAAATGGCGATTCGCTCCCGTTTAACCCAACTTATCTACATCGAACAAAAAGAGACAAAACAAGCTCTGGGCTTTATTAGTACGATTTTCCCTGAAAAATCTCAGCAAATTTTTGCAGCGCGCTTTCGTGAAGTGTTGACCAACCATACACTCTATATCAATGATATTGGGCTGCGTTGGTTAACCCTTTATGCCGCCGTCACACTGCACAGGCTCGCGTGTGGCAAAGAGCTTACCGAATTTTCTAAAAACGATGTTCATGAAACGACGCTACCGATTGCCAAAGCGTTATTTTCTGCGCTACCGATGCTGTTACCCGCCAATAACCATGAAATTACCGCCTTGGCGATTCACATTCAAGCGAGAATTGCGACGAATCAAGCACTCCTTAGCCAAGGTGTACAGCATAAAGCCGATGCTCTAGTCACTCATATCTTTGATTATATCTATCAAAATTACCCTTACGATGTGCGTGACGATGCGCTATTACGCCGCGATCTCCACAACCACGTCTGCCATATGATCATTCGTGTCAAACATCATGTCGCCACAATTAACCCATTGGCCGAACATATCAAACAGCACTACCCACTCGCTTACAGCATTACCTTATCGGCCATCGCAGACTGGATCAGAGAGACGGGTTACTGCATGACGCAGCACGAAATAGGCTATCTTGTAATTCACATTGGTGTGGGGCTTGAACGTAATTACCATTTAGGTCACCGTACACCAAAAGCGCTCCTGTATTGCGACGCCGGTAATGCCGCGACACTTGGGCTAGAAGCGATCATCCGCCGCCAGTATCCGCAATTGGATATGAAAACGGTTTATTCCCCTGAACAGTTGATCACCGCTGATGCCACGCAAGCCGACCTCATTATTACCACCATGCCCTTAGCCAATAGAGAGATTCAGAGCTTTGTGGTTGACCCCTTCCCTACCCAACATCAATTGGAAGAACTGGGCAAACAAGTGTTGGTTGATCGCACGCACTCTTATCTTTTGGATAAGTATTTTTCCAAGGCTCAATTTCTCTACCTTGATGACGTCATTGAGCAATCACACCTCTTTGAGCAGGTTTGCTCGCATCTTGAATCAACTGAGTTGGTAGAGGAGGGATACCTAGCTTCACTGCAAGAGCGAGAGAGTTTGGTTTCAACCATGATGGGCGAATACATTGCTCTACCTCACTCGATTGAGCTCTTTGCTAAACGTTCGATGGTTTACACCGTCGCCGCACCGCGTGGAATTGAGTGGGGCAATGGTGAAAAAGCCTATCTGATCTTTTTCCTCGCCTTAAGTAAATGTGACTATGAAGAGGCAATGGGGCTGTATGATCTTTTCCAAGTGCTGATTAATAAAAAATTAGGCAAAAGTCTGTCGCAATGCGAAACCTTCAAGCACTTCAAAACACTGGCGCACTTGGAATTACAATAAAATATATCGCTGTGTGATGCTTCCTAGATGCCCTCTATTTTTTAGATGCCCTCTATTTTTTAGATACCATCTGTTTTTAGGTTCCGTCTGTTTTTAGGTTCCGTCTGTTTTTAGAAACACTCGTTTTTTAGGGACCACTCTTTTATAAACAAGCCGTTTAGAGAGAAAGCTAGGCACAACAAGGCCCTCGCTAAGAGGGCCTTAATATCAAGATTACTGAGTGGAGATGGCTTACAACACGTCGAAGCGATCGGCGTTCATGACTTTGGTCCAAGCAGCGACAAAGTCTTTGACGAACTTCTCTTTGTTATCGTCCTGCGCGTAAATTTCAGCGTATGAGCGCAAAATAGAGTTTGAGCCAAACACCAGATCAACACGAGTCGCTGTCCATTTTGTTTTACCGCTCTTACGCTCAACCATATCGTAAGAGTTACGGCCTGTTGGCTTCCAAGTGTAATTCATGTCGGTGAGGTTAACGAAGAAATCGTTAGTCAACGCCCCAACACGATCAGTCAATACGCCGTGTTGGCTGCCGCCATAGTTTGTACCGAGCACTCGCAATCCACCAATCAATACGGTCATTTCTGGAGCAGTCAGGCGTAATAGTTGCGCTTTATCTAACAGCATCTCTTCTGGGTTAACCACGTAATGTTGCTTCTGCCAGTTACGGAAACCATCCGCCAGTGGCTCAAGCACATCAAACGATCCCACATCGGTTTGTTCAAGCGTTGCATCACCACGTCCCGCAGTAAAAGGCACAGTAATATTAACGCCTGCCGCTTTGGCCGCTTGTTCAACACCGACGTTACCCGCCAAAACAATGGTATCGGCGATGCTAATACCCGCATCAGCGGCAATTTTCTCCAGAACAGCCAACACTTTGCTGAGTCTTTCTGGCTCATTACCTTGCCAATCTTTTTGAGGAGCTAAGCGAATGCGTGCACCGTTAGCGCCACCACGTTTATCGGAACCACGGAAAGTACGAGCACTATCCCATGCGGTGCTGACCATCTCACTGATGCTTAAGCCACTGGCCGCTATTTTCGCTTTTACTGCATCCACATCATAATCTTTACGACCTGCGGGGATGGGATCTTGCCAAATGAGATCTTCTACCGGAACATCAGGGCCAAAGTAGCGCGCTTTAGGCCCCATATCGCGGTGAGTGAGCTTAAACCAAGCACGAGCAAACACTTCAGAGAAATACGCTGGGTCTTTGTAGAAGCGCTCTGAGATCTTGCGATATTCAGGATCCATCTTCAGCGCCATATCGGCATCGGTCATCATGGGGTTATAACGAATGCTTGAGTCTTCCACATCAACCGGTTTATCTTCCTCTTTGATGTTGATTGGCTCCCACTGCCACGCGCCAGCAGGGCTCTTCGTCAGTTGCCATTCGTAGGTAAATAGCAGGTGGAAGAAACCGTTATCCCACTGGGTTGGGTGCGTAGTCCATGCACCTTCAATACCACTGGTGACGGTATTACGGCCAATACCGCGGCTGGTGTGGTTATTCCAACCCAAGCCTTGTTCGTGCAAGTCCGCCCCTTCAGGATCTGGCCCTAAGTTCGCAGCGCTACCATTACCATGCGCTTTACCCACCGTATGCCCACCCGCAGTCAGCGCAACGGTTTCTTCATCATTCATTGCCATGCGCTCAAAAGTGACGCGCATGTCATGTGCGGTTTTCAGCGGGTCTGGATTACCGTCAACGCCTTCAGGGTTTACATAAATCAGGCCCATCATCACCGCAGCAAGCGGGTTTTCTAAATCACGCACACCGGAATAGCGGCTATTTTCTCCGCCACTTGGCGCTAGCCACTCTTTTTCTGAGCCCCAATAAGTGTCTTTTTCTGGGTGCCAAATATCTTCACGACCAAAAGCGAAACCAAAGGTTTTAAGCCCCATGGATTCATAAGCCATATTACCCGCCAAGATCATCAGATCCGCCCAACTGATTTTGTTGCCGTATTTTTGTTTGATTGGCCACAATAAGCGACGAGCTTTATCTAAGTTAGCGTTATCGGGCCACGAGTTAAGCGGAGCAAAACGCTGGTTGCCAGAGCCCGCACCACCGCGACCATCTGCAATTCGGTAAGTACCCGCAGAGTGCCATGCCATGCGGATCATCAAACCACCGTAATGCCCCCAGTCGGCAGGCCACCACTCTTGGCTATTGGTCATCAGTGCTTTGAGATCTTTTTTCAAGGCATCAACATCCAATGTTTTTAGCGCATCGCGGTAATTAAAATCCGCACCCATTGGGTTGGTTTTCACGTCGTGCTGGTGAAGAATGTCAAGATTCAGTGCTTTTGGCCACCAATCCATGTTGGATTGTTCAGCAGAAGTTACTCCGCCGTGCATGACAGGGCATTTACCGCCCGAATTCATACCTTTATTCTCCATTGCGTTCTCCTTGCTTCGCATTACTGCGGCTATTTAAGTGTGCTTGATTTATTCTAAAAACACTCAGCACGGTCGATATTGGCTGAACATTCACTGTATTAAATTCAAATGCAACAAAACTTAGAACAACATCATGTATATACAATAACAACGAGAGGTGATGAGCCTGCGGTCACGACTTGTTCGAAAAACCTTTTTCTTCAAAACCTTGCCACGATTGTTGTTTCTGCTGCGTTCTGTACAGACTAGACAAGATGAGCATTAAACACTAATTCACTGTGGCTATTAATTTGATAGGCATCCTCTAACGCAATACGGCTAAGTTCACCCCTAAAGTCTCTCCTAACCACAGAACTTGTCCCTGAGAATGGTCATACCTATCGTCTCCAGAAACCGGATGGATTAACACGCTAAGACCTTCCCGATGTTCATCTAGCCACTCAATAAATCCGTGGCTATTGTCAGCAAGGTGTACTTCAAACATCGGCTTTAAGTGCGGGCCAACAAGCCTTGGTACTAAGCCAAACATGGCTTGTACATCATGTCGTTGTTGGGCAATTTTTTGTTGTACGCGTTGTGCTTTCGCTTGCTCTACGAGATCAAAATAAACATGGGCATGAAACATAAAATAACTCCTCTTGATTTTTAAGCAGTGTACTACGCCAAAAGAGCATAGAAACCACAACAAATTTGCTGATGATTTTCAGCTAATTTGAAGGTACTAACCACAACGTATTCTATTTTAAGAGCCAAGAAATGGGCATTATCACACGATGACGTTGATTCAAACGAAGAACCAGCGTATTAAATAACCTCAAACTTTCGATGGTGGATACCCGCTTTGCAACCTATCAATCAACTGCTCCTCTCAATGCAGCCGTTATTGGAACAGTACGGCTACCTAGCACTGATCATCAGCATCTTTTTCGAAGGGATTGGCATTCCGATGCCCGGCCAATCGCTCATGATTGCCGCGTCCATTTTGTCATCCAATGGCGTAATGAATTTCTCTCTTGTTATGATTGTATCGTGGCTAAGCTGCTTTATTGGTAATAGTTGCGGCTATCTACTCGGCTATTATTTTGAGGGTTGGTTGGATAAAAAAGGCTATATTTCAGGGGCTAAATTTCAAAAACTGCAAAGCGCTATTCAAAAATACGGCCCGATTTGCTTAATCATCAGTCGCTTTGTTGAGGGGATGAAACAATTCATGCCATTAGCCTGCGGAGTGGCGAAAATGCCCATCAGAGTATTTTTACTGGGTAACGTGCTTGCCACCACAGTTTGGGTCGCGGTCTTTGGTTTACTCACCCATTTTGCATTTGAACATCTTCACCAAATCAGCCACTTTTATTCTGCTTACCGCTATTGGATCTGGGCAATGGCCGCTATCACTTTTATCGTTATGATTTATGCAGTATTGAAACATAGACACACTCAGCGCTGATAGCGACCTGTCTCTGACTTCATTTCCCCCCTTTTGTCATCACCACATAAAAATAAGTGTAGGGGCTAGTGATTGTGTTTCCACTCAATTTGATGTTTGATGTTGCCATTATGTGAACATTTACACCAACTCTGAATGTGCTCAGAGAACACACTAGGGTGATTTAAGGAGACAACATGGACGTGATCGTCTTAGGTAGCGGCGTCATCGGGCTAACCAGCGCATGGTATTTATCACAAGCGGGCCACCGAGTAACGGTGGTGGATCGCCAATCACAAGGTGCAAAAGAGACCAGTTTTGCTAACGCAGGGCAAATATCTTACGGCTACTCTTCCCCTTGGGCTGCACCCGGCATCCCACAAAAAGCATTAAAGTGGCTGTTTGAAGAGCATGCACCGTTGAAAATAAAACCGTCTATCGACCCACAGCTGTTGGCGTGGATGGGTAAAATGTTATTGAACTGCCAACAGGAGCGTTACAACATCAATAAAGCCAGAATGCTGGCGATTGCCAATTACAGCCGCGTTTGTTTGGCTGACCTGAATCAGCAACATAACCTGCAATATCAAGGCCGTCGGCTTGGAACGTTGCAAGTATTTCGCAGCGAAAAACAGCTACAAGCGATACAAAAGGACATCAAACTACTCGAGCAAAGTGGGATTCGTTATCAGCTTCTTGATGTCGATGGGTGCATTAAGCAAGAGCCGGGGCTTGCTCTTGTACGCGATAAATTGCGAGGTGGTTTGTACCTCCCCGACGATGAAACCGGAGACTGCTATCTGTTTTGCCAACAATTAACAGAGCTCGCGAAAAGCCGTGGGGTGCAATTTCTGTTTGATACACAAATAAAAACATTAACCACTGAAGGCAAAAAGATCACCGCTGTCCAAACCGATAAAGGTGAGCTAAAAGCAGACAAATATGTCGTCGCACTCGGCAGTTACTCTACCGCTTTACTGGCGACATTGGGTATCTCCATTCCTGTTTATCCAGTGAAAGGGTACTCACTAACGCTGCCGATTGTCGACGCCGAACTTTCCCCACGTTCAACGGTAATGGACGAAACATATAAAGTGGCCATCACTCGTTTTGAGGATCGAATTCGTGTCGCGGGCACGGCAGAGTTAGCCGGGTTTGATCCTGCCTTGCCTGATGCACGCAAAGCAACCATTGCAAAAGTCGTGACCGATCTCTTTCCTCAAGGTGGTGATTTAGCACAAGCTGAATTCTGGACAGGCTTTAGACCAATGACGCCTGACGGAACTCCGATTATAGGCTCCACTCCATTTGAAAACCTTTACACCAATACCGGACATGGAACCTTAGGGTGGACGATGGCTTGCGGATCTGGACAGCTTCTTGCCGACATCGTCAGTGAGCAAACTTGTGCTTTACCAATTCATGAGTTGAATCTCTCTCGCTACCTCATCAACTAGTCGCAATAGAAAATGCTTATTATTAGCTAAACCTTAGTGGAAAGTTATTATGCATAATGATTCATCCGAGAGGATTTAATTTCCAACCTTTCGGGTGACCAACCCATATGCGCTGAAATTTTAGCCAATTCTAATTAACCCACCTATTATTTAACATTTCATTAGCATTTTGTGTTCCTCATCACGCTAACGATTATTCACAGACAAATAAATTAACATCTAAGTTACAAAAAGATTAATATGTTGCCCACAAAGCAAACACAACACTCACCAAAACTACTAAAACAGGGAAATGCATATGCAGTCATTTGTTGATTTTCTGAATGGAATAATCTGGAGCCCGGCGCTAATTTATTTATGCCTTGGTGCGGGTTTATTCTACTCAATTGTGACCCGATTCGTTCAGGTCCGTCACTTTTTTGAAATGTGGCGACTTCTTCTTTCCGGAAAAAGCTCAACCAAAGGGATATCCTCTTTCCAAGCTTTGGCCGTTTCACTTTCGGGACGCGTCGGTACGGGTAATATTGCAGGCGTAGCCGCAGCAATTGGTTTTGGTGGCCCTGGTGCTATTTTCTGGATGTGGGTAGTGGCCTTTTTTGGTGCCGCGACTGCTTATGCTGAGTCAACTCTGGCACAGATTTATAAAGAAGAAGATGAAGGTGAATTCCGTGGTGGCCCCGCTTATTACATCGAAAAAGCGATGGGACAAAAATGGTATGCATGGATCTTCGCCATTTCCACCATCTTTGCTTGTGGTGTGCTTTTACCTGGCGTGCAATCCAACAGCATTGGTAATGCCGTAGAAGCAGCTTTTGGGGCTGGCCCAATCATTGAAACCACTATCGGTAGCTTCACTTTTGCTAAGATTTTTACTGGTACCGTAGTGTCAATTATTTTAGCTTTCATCATCTTTGGTGGTGTTAAGCGTATCGCTAACTTCACACAGGTCGTGGTGCCATTTATGGCTTTGGCCTATGTCATTACTGCGTTTGTTATCATCCTGCTTAACATCAGTGAAGTACCACGTATTTTTGCCATGATCATTGGTGATGCGTTCACACCAATGGCAGGTATTGGTGCTGCGATTGGTTGGGGGGTAAAACGAGGTGTTTACTCAAACGAAGCAGGCCAAGGTACTGGACCGCACGCTGCGGCTGCCGCGAGTGTTGATCACCCAGCGCAGCAAGGTTTAGTGCAAGCATTTTCTATCTACATTGATACTTTGCTGGTCTGTTCCGCAACCGCGTTCATGATTCTGATCACTGGTGCTTATAACGTACACGGCGGCGCAGAAGGTGCATTTTTAGTACAGAACATCGCGGCGGATATTAGTGCCAATGGCCCAGTATTTACCCAAATGGCGATTGAGAGCGCACTACCGGGCGTGGGTAAACCTTTTGTTGCGTTTGCTCTGTTCTTCTTCGCCTTTACCACGATTTTGGCATACTACTATATTGCTGAAACGAATATTGCTTACATTCGCCGCACCTTTAAAGTCGATGGCCTGATGTTCCTTCTTAAAGTAGTGATCATCGCAACGGTATTCTACGGCACAGTGAGAACCGCGAACCTTGCTTGGGCAATGGGTGATGTGGGCGTGGGTTTGATGGCGTGGCTAAACATAGTCGGGATTTTGATCATCTTCTTTATGGCTAAACCAGCTATTGCAGCACTCAAAGATTATGAAGAGCAACAAAAACAAGGTGTCGATGAGTATCTTTTCAACCCAGTAAAACTCGGCATTAAGAATGCGACATATTGGGAAGGAAAATATAAACGCAAAACGGGACAAGAACCAACCGTAGAAGAAAGCTCTGTGGGTGTTGAACAACCATCATCCTAACGGATTAGCTAAGCTCATCAGCAAAAAGCATTCAAGGTAAACGTAAAAAGGGTTAGCAAACGCTAACCCTTTTTCTTTTTCATCAACCCGTATTAGGCTGCGATTTCTTGTGTCGTCAACTTTTCGACAACAGCATTTTGCGCTTTCTTTTCACCAATCGGTAAAATAACACGGCCATATTCATTATTCAGAACTTGAGCCATTGCAAAATAAATCGCACTTGCGCCACAGAAGATGCCTTCAAAGCCAGCAATCGTGCCGATAAGCTCGCTACCAGTGAAATCACGCGCAGCTAGTAAAGCAAATAGAATGGTCAGTGAGCCGAATACCACTTGTTTAGCACGTGGGTAGCACAATGAACCGATAAACATGAAACCAGTGAAAATGCCCCACAACGCTAAGTACCAACCCATAAAGTGAGCAGGGCTTGCTGGTAGTCCCATGTATGGCATGACAATCAGGCCAACCAATGTGAGCCAAAATAGGCCGTAAGAGGTAAACGCTGTGGTACCAAAAGTGTCACCACGTTTGAAACACATGATACCCACGATGACTTGACTTAAACCACCGTAGAAAATACCCATCGCCAAAATCATAGAGTCGATAGGGAAAAAGCCTGCGTTATGGATATTAAGCAGGATAGTCGTCATGCCAAAACCCATTAGGCCTAGCGGCGCTGGATTGGCCAATTTAGTAGACATTCGCGAGTACCTTAAAAAATGTTGATAAAAATTACGCGCGGATTTTAGTGGAGTAGCACACAAAATGGAAAGAACGTTAACGAAAACTAAGATTGTAAATTTAACCACTTGATTGTTCAAAAAGAGAGCAGAGCAACCGAATTCGATCGTGCTGCTCTCCTTTTGCTAAATGTTACTCTCTATTGACAGTTTATTTCATCCCAAAACCAGTTACTTTGCGTGGGTGATTCCCATACTCCGGGGTTATTTTTAGCCATAAAACACTTTCCATTATGCGTAATTTTATCGCCATTTTTTGCAACAGTAACCCCTGCAACCCAGCTTGAAAAATCACTGCTTGGTGGCGTAGGCTCTGGCGTGACGGGCGGTTCAGGCTCGGTGACGACTGGCGGTGGCTCAACAGGGTCAGGTGTTGTGGGCGCGGTTGGTTCACCTGTAATAAGCTTCCAAGGATCACCTTGAGTGGGTTCATTACCTTGTGACCACCACTTAGCTTCATAAGTAGCGCCTTTATAGCTCACCTTATCGCCCGTGTTATATACCTTTGTCGCTTCCCAGCCGACGATGCCATCCACTGGTGGCTCTGGTGGCGTACCGGGATCAATCGCATCCACAACACGCACTTGGGGCCAGCTAGAATGTGAACCATAAAAGTTAGTCACACATTTTTCGTAATCACCAGCAACAAGGGCTGAATACGCGGTTTGGAAACCAACCAGTTCACATTCAAACGAGTAGCCACCTGGACGATCAGAGTAATATTTCCAATTACCATCCCAGTTGGTATACAGCACATCCGTCGCACCGTTCAAATTTAAGCTACCGTAAGGCGTTTGCTGCCAACAGGTATTCTTTTCATCAGACTCAATCGGTATTTGATAATGATCGGCTAGCCCTTCCCAGTAGCGAATACGATTAACCGGTTGACCTTTATCTTTGTTCTGTTCACCGCACTCAATGCCACCATTGATAACGTTAATTGTGGTGCCAAAACCATAGCCAATACCGGCATCGCTTTCACGTTGCGAAGGTGTCCATGTACGGTCAATTACGTGCAACATTGCCGGTTTCGGTGCTTGAGGTGTTAAGAAAAACCAAATCGCTGAGGCTAAATTCAACCAAGAATCCGCTACTAATCCGGGGTTATTGAGCAGTACTTTGGCATCACCATCAAACATCACTTCAGAAAAAGCGCCATAGTTGAAATGGTAAGAGAGCTGCTTCGCGCCACGACCAAAATAACCCTGCCCGGCGGCGCACGGCCAACGAGCATTTTGCCAATCATTTTGGCCACAACCGGTTGTGTAGCCACTTTGCCCTTCAGACCAACCCATTTCACGCACATGAACTAATGCTTGCTGCCATTCTTCAAGCCTATTCGGATTATCAGATACGTTGTCTTTCGCAATGTGACCACCTGTTTCTTGTGAGAAATGGGCAAAAGCCGTCACAATGGATTTTTTACAAATTGCGTCTGAATCTCGGCCATCCGTATATTCGCCACAAAATGCGGGGAATTTGCCAATTGCCCGTAAGAAGCGTGTGTAGGTGTATTCGGGAGCCGCCATTTGAGTTAAGAAACCCCACTCGTACTGTGGAAAGACTTGTTCAACACGCTTGACGTTTTCAGGGTTAGAACTTAACCCCGGTACTATTGCTTCAACAATCGCATTCGAACGCGTTTCTAGTGCTTTCGACCAGATGGCATACATGGGATCCGCTGTTTTGGCTTTTTCTGCCGCTTGTAGCTCTACTTTAGAGACAATATAACCCGCGGAATTTTCAGGGTCAGGTAAGATATTTAACGCGTAACTGTTTGCGGCTAAGACACTGCTAATCAGCACGGCTAAATGCTTTGTTTTCAACATATCAATCCCTTATTTTTTGCTTAGTGGGTACAGTGAAAATAGTATGGATAGCCGAGCCATTATTGACAGTGAAACTTATTAATTAAATGTCAAAATGCGAGTGGTTTCATCATGATGTAAACCAATTATCGTACAGCGACATCGCCCTTTGAAGGCAAGTCGATAAAGATGAAAAAGCCTCAAAAAAGCTTGAGACTTTTAGAGTTCAATCTATTTTTCATCAGGTTAAGTGAACAACCAATGCCTCAAATTTCTCAAGCATCATAGCACCGGCAATGGCTTAGCGCACATGAGCGTGGCCAGTAAAAAAGTGATGAACTGGGCCGCGACTTTGGCCAACATCCAGTTCATCGGCATGGCCAATAGCTTGCGAGATATACTGTTTAGCCAAATACACGGATTTGTGCAGGTTATTACCTTGAGCAAGATAGGAAGCAATCGCAGAAGAGAGCGTGCAACCCGTCCCATGGGTATTTTGGGTTGGAAAACGCTTCGCACTGAGTAATTCTGACGAAGATTGCATGATCAAAAGATCATTGCTGTTTGCATCTTGTTCTAAATGCCCACCTTTTAGCAGCACCGCCTTTGCACCCAACGCTCGTAAATCAGCCACCATACCGCTCATTTCGACTTCAGATTGAGGAACCGGCTTGCCAGTAAGCACTGCTCCCTCAAATAAATTGGGGGTAATAATGTCAGCCAAAGGGATCAACATTTCTTTTAATGTACTGATTGCCGATTGCTCAAGTAATAAATCACCACTGGTCGCCACCATCACGGGATCTATCACAAGGCTCTTGGGTTGGTATTGCTGCATTTTTTGGGCAACGATCTTGATGATACTGGCATCGGCTAGCATGCCAATTTTAACGGCCACGATCTTCAAGTCGCTAAAGACAGCATCTAACTGGTTTTCGATGTGATCAAGTGGAATCGGGAAAATGGCGGAAACGCCTTGAGTATTTTGTGAAGTAATGGCGGTAATAACTGAACACGCGAAACTGCCAGTTGCCGATATCGCTTTTATGTCGGCTTGAATGCCTGCCCCTCCACCGCTATCAGACCCTGCGATAGTGAGTACAACAGGTATGTTTAATAGCGTCGTTTCTTGTGTGTGTTTCTGTATTGGTTGTGCCATGGTCGCTCCTATGACAAGACATACAGGAACTGACTTTGACCGTGGTTTGGAAAGTTCGGTAATCGAATTTACAAAGGTTAGCCGTTGTTATTCGGCTCGTGACAAAGTGCTCATAGTTCCCTACGTCAGTATTAACTGAATCAGGTTCGACGGGTCTCGAATTTCGATCTCAGCCGATGCAGAATCTGCATCGGCTCCCCGACTATTTCGCAGTAATCATAACAGGGCACTCACCGAAGGAGTACGCTTTTTTGGAGGATTATTCCCACTCAATAGTGGCTGGTGGCTTACCTGAAATATCGTAAACCACACGAGAAATACCATTCACTTCATTGATGATACGGTTAGAAACCTTACCCAAGAACTCATAAGGCAGGTGCGCCCAATGTGCGGTCATAAAGTCAATGGTTTCCACAGCGCGTAGCGATACAACCCAATCGTATTTACGTCCATCACCCATAACGCCTACCGAACGAACAGGTAAGAAAACCGTGAAAGCTTGTGACACTTTGTTATACAGATCAGCGGCATGCAGCTCTTCAATAAAAATAGCATCGGCGCGGCGCAGCAAATCACAGTACTCTTTCTTCACTTCGCCCAACACGCGTACGCCAAGGCCAGGGCCTGGGAACGGATGGCGGTAAAGCATGTTGTAAGGCAGACCAAGCTCTAGGCCAATCTTGCGTACTTCATCTTTGAAAAGTTCACGCAGTGGTTCAACCAATCCCATTTCCATATCATCAGGCAAACCGCCAACGTTATGGTGAGATTTAATCACGTGCGCTTTACCTGTTTTAGAGGCGGCCGATTCAATCACATCTGGGTAAATCGTGCCTTGCGCAAGCCATTTCGCATTTTTCAATTTCTTTGATTCTTCATCGAAGATATCAACAAACACATGGCCGATGATTTTGCGTTTCGCTTCCGGATCAGACTCACCTTGCAGTGCGTTGAGGAAACGATCTTCTGCATTGACATGAATGATGTTTAAACCAAATTTGTTGCCAAACATATCCATTACTTGCTGAGCTTCATTCAGACGCAATAGGCCGTTATCAACGAATACGCAAGTTAATTTATCGCCAATCGCTCGGTGAGCCAGCATCGCCACAACTGACGAATCTACACCACCCGATAGGCCAAGGATCACCTCATCGTCGCCGACTTGCTCTTTAATACGAGCAACCGCATCTTCGATGATAGACTCAGCCGTCCATAGACGCTCACAACCACAAACGTTGAGAACGAAATTCTCAAGCATTTTTAGACCGTTTTTGGTGTGCGTGACTTCTGGGTGAAATTGCACGCCATAATATTTTTTCTCTTCATTCGCCATTGCCGCATAAGGACAAGTTTCCGTTTGCGCTGTTTTGACAAAATCAGCCGGAATTTGCACCACTTTATCACCGTGGCTCATCCAAACGTCTTGCGTTAGCTCAAGGTCGCTAAACAGGGCCGATTCACCCATTAGCTGTACAGCTGCATAACCAAATTCACGTTCCTCAGAACTGGCCACTTTTCCGCCCAACTGTTCAGCCATGGTTTGCATGCCATAACAAACACCAAATACAGGTACGCCAGAATCAAACACATATTGTGGCGCACGCGGAGAGTTGGCTTCAGTCACGCTTTCAGGGCCACCAGAAAGAATAATGCCATCTGGGTTGAATTCACGGATGTCTGCTTCTTCAACATCCCAGCTCCACAGCTCACAATAAACACCGATTTCGCGAACACGGCGGGCAACCAGTTGTGTGTACTGAGAGCCGAAATCTAAGATCAGAATACGTTGGTCATGGATATCTTTAGTCATTTAAGGTCAATCTCAATCATTAATGTAGTGGATGGGGAACATCGCGCTCCCCATAAGCTTCAAGCTATTCGTGGTTCGTCATTAACCCAAGCGGTAGTTTGGCGCTTCTTTGGTAATTTGAACATCATGCACGTGTGACTCTTTCATACCTGCACCAGAGATACGAACAAACTCGGCTTTAGTGCGCAGATCTTCGATAGTGGCCGAGCCAGTTAAGCCCATGCTTGAGCGTAAACCACCCATTTGTTGATGAACGATCTCTTTTAGACGGCCTCGATAAGCGATACGGCCTTCGATCCCTTCAGGTACAAGCTTGTCAGCTGCATTGTCAGATTGGAAATAACGATCAGAAGAGCCTTGAGACATTGCACCCAGCGAACCCATACCGCGGTAAGCTTTATATGAACGACCTTGGAACAAAATAACTTCACCCGGAGCTTCTTCAGTACCAGCAAACATGGAGCCGACCATCACGCAAGATGCACCAGCAGCAATCGCTTTACAAATATCGCCAGAAAAACGAATACCGCCATCAGCAATCACAGGAATACCGTATTGATCAGCCACTTCAGCTGCATCAGAAATCGCCGTAATTTGAGGAACACCAACACCCGTTACAATACGCGTTGTACAGATTGAACCCGGGCCAATACCGACTTTGACCGCGCTTACGCCCGCGTCAATTAGAGCTTTCGCACCGGCACCCGTTGCAACATTGCCGCCGATAATATCGAGATCAGGATAAGCGGCGCGCGTTTCACGAATACGGTTAAGTACACCTTCTGAATGGCCATGGGAAGAGTCAATCAGTAGAACATCCACTCCCGCTTCCACTAATGCTTTTACGCGCTCTTCATTGCCAGCACCGGCACCAACAGCCGCACCAACACGTAAACGCCCTTGTTCATCTTTACAAGCATTCGGTTTACGTTCTGCTTTATGGAAATCTTTCGCGGTGATCATACCAGTCAGTTTGAATTCATCATTCACTACCAAGACTTTTTCAACACGCGCTTTGTGCATGCGCTCTTGTACATCCTGACGAGATGCGCCCTCTTTAACTGTGGCTAAGCGATCTTTTGGTGTCATGACTGCTTCAACTTTTTTTGTTAAATCAGTAACAAAGCGAATATCGCGGCCGGTGATGATACCGACAAGCTCATTGTGATCGCTCACCACAGGGAAACCGGCAAAACCATGTTTCTCTGTCAAAGCAATCACATCTTGAATGGTTGCGTCAGGGCGAACTGTTACTGGCGCAGTCACTACACCCGCTTCAAAAATTTTGACAAGACGGACTTGTTCAGCCTGCTCTTCAATGGGCATATTTTTGTGGATAAAACCAATACCACCCTCTTGGGCAAGAGCGATCGCAAGGCGAGCCTCTGTCACTGTATCCATAGAAGCTGAGATCATCGGAATATTCAGTACGATATTTTTGGTCAACTGAGTATGGAGATCGGCTGTGTTTGGGAGAACGGTGGAGTGTGCTGGTACGAGAAGAACATCATCGAATGTCAGCGCTTCTTTGGCAATTCTTAGCATTTGCAATATCTCACAATTAAGAGGAGTGAATAAAAGGTAAATCCAAGTTGTCTCAATTTGCCCTAATACACAATGAACAGGATAAATCGATTTGGATTTGATATTGCGGTCGGATTATACGCCCGAGGTAATCGCTTGACCACTCATTTTTTCATTTTTAATTTGCATTCCAACCCTTGATATGTATTATATTGCCGCTAATTTCCATACCCTCGTCTAGGGGATTAGCCTTGCCTTCTTTGACCAACGAAAACATCTACACTGTCTCCCGTCTCAATGCTGAAGTACGCCTGTTACTTGAAAATGAAATGGGCATTGTGTGGCTCGTTGGTGAAATATCGAACTTCTCCGCTCCGGTTTCTGGCCATTGGTATCTCTCACTCAAAGATTCTCGCGCGCAGGTAAAATGTGCGATGTTCAAAGGCAATAATCGCTTTGTGACCTTCAAACCTAAAAATGGCCAGCAGGTACTTGTTAAAGCGCGTCTTTCTCTTTATGAACCTAGAGGTGACTACCAAGTCATTATCGAGAGTATGCAACCCGAAGGGGATGGTCGTCTCCAGCAAGAGTTTGAAAAGCTGAAGATGCAGTTGGCCGCGGAAGGGCTGTTTGCACAATCCAATAAGCGCCCCTTGCCGGAAAATCCTCAATGCGTCGGAGTTATTACTTCAAAAACTGGCGCAGCCCTGTTTGATATTCTTGATGTGCTCAAGCGGCGCGATCCAAGTTTGCCCGTCATCATTTATCCTACACTGGTTCAAGGCGAACAAGCGGCCATTCAAATTGCTCAAGCAATTGGTAGAGCAAATGCGAGGCAAGAGTGTGACGTATTGATTGTGGGTCGCGGTGGCGGTTCTTTAGAAGACTTATGGTGTTTTAACCACGAGATCGTAGCGCGCACAATTGCCGCTAGTCAGATCCCAATTATCAGTGCCGTCGGGCATGAAATCGATGTGACGATTGCTGATTTTGTGGCTGACGTACGTGCCCCAACCCCCTCCGCTGCTGCAGAATTAGTCAGCCGAGACAACAGTAATAAGCGACAAGCTTTCGCCTCATACCAGCACAAGCTACAAAGTGCGATGCGCTATTACACCAGTCAACAAGCGCATCATTTACGCGCTTTGGTTCACGCGCTAGAGAAACAGCACCCCACTTATCGCTTGCAGCGTCAAAGCCAGCAACTTGATGACACAGAAATGCGCCTACAGCGGGCGATACACCGCTATATTTCGACTCAGCGCGAGCACATTGGCCAGCAATACCATCAACTGCAGTTGCATTCTCCCGTACAAACCTTAGCGAAGCAGCAGCATCGACTAGCCAAAAGCGAGCAACGATTGCTGGACGTAATGGAGAAAAAGCTCCTGCGCACAGCACACCGTTTAACGCTAGCCGCAGAGAAGCTTGACGCAGTAAGCCCATTAGCGACACTAAAACGAGGCTATTCGATCACGCGAGATAGCTCAGGCAAAGTGATTCACCGCGCTCGTGATCTAAAAACCGGCGATCAATTGATCACGCGAGTAGCGGATGGCGAAGTTTTCTCTACCGTCAATTAATCACTTAATCCTGTGCTTGAAACTCAAATCGAATCTTAGATTTTGATTTGAGCTCATTGCATGAGTTACAGAAAAAGTTTGCCGCGCCACACGCCTGCAATTTCTCCAGCTCAGAATCACACTCAGGGCAAAAACCAATTTTGTTAAAGTGATGTTTGCACTGAGTACAATGGTAACGCCCATCCCACGCCAGTGGATTTTGGCAACAAGGGCAAAGATTTTCCTGCATATTGATCCCATCTCTCTTTGTGTCTTTCACATAACATCTTTCACATAGTGTGATTTTGGTAGATGTTTTATATCGTTCGTTTTAATAGATAGCTCGTTTGCGTAGATAGTTCGTGCATGTGATAGCCGACACTTCATCAAACGGCACGTATGGTCTCGGATTATCGAGAGTTCAGCTTTGATCTCTATCATAATACCTTCAGGCTCACCAACCACCTCATACACATTAGGCTATGATCGATAAAAGATCTCAGCCTGATCATTTGCTTTATCTGCTCCGTTCAGCGATCTACTCTCAAAAGAACATTTATATAACCACGCACCGAAAGCATAAGTTACATATTCTGTATATGGATTTATAACGATATAAAGCTCTACGTAATAACTAAAAAATCAAAGAAATCAGGATATATGGAAATGATCTTTTGGCGAAATATTCTACTCATTTTGTTTGATAGTTATACAAAGCAGCAACGTTGCCATGCTCTGTTTTTCTCTCAATCATTTTGGTACTGCACTTCATTTCCAGACCGCCACGTTAAGTGAGGCTCTATCGCCAATGATAAATTTTAGGCAAAAAAATACCCAAGTCTAAGCTTGGGTATTTCAGTTATGAGGAAGGCTACTTGCTGCGTCCTTTCATCATCGTCATTAAGCGTTTACGTTTACGCTCTTGAGATAAGGTCAGCTTATTCACTTTTCCTTCAAATGGGTTATCACTGCTTTGGAACTGGATACGAATAGGCGTACCCATGATTTCTAAAGACTTACGGTAATAGTTCATCAAATAACGTTTGTAAGAATCTGGCAGCTCATTCACCAAGTTACCGTGTACAACGATAATCGGCGGGTTATAACCACCTGCGTGAGCGTATTTAAGTTTTACGCGGCGGCTACGAACCATAGGCGGTTGGTGATCATCGGTTGCCATTTTAAGAATGCGAGTCAATACCGATGTGCCGACACGTGTTGTCGCCGATTTGTATGCTTCTTGAACCGACTCAAATAGATGACCAACACCTGTACCATGCAGTGCAGAGATAAAGTGGATACGAGCAAAATCGACAAAACCTAAGCGGCGATCGAGCTCTTTCTTGACACGTTCTTTGACGTCGTTATCGAGCCCATCCCACTTATTGACTGCAAGCACTATCGAACGTCCGGCGTTTAGTGCAAAACCTAGCAGGCTAAGATCTTGATCTGAGATATTCTCACGAGCGTCAATGACTAACAGAACAACGTTTGCATCTTCAACGGCTTTTAAGGTTTTGACGACAGAGAATTTCTCAACCGTTTCGTTAATGCGAGTACGACGACGCACGCCAGCAGTATCAATCAATACATACTCGCGCTCATCACGCATCATCGGGATGTAGATGGAGTCTCGCGTCGTTCCGGGCATGTCGTAAACCACAACACGCTCTTCACCGAGAATGCGGTTAGTGAGCGTCGATTTACCGACATTCGGACGGCCAATGATCGCCAGTTTTATCGGCTGATCTTGCAGACGTTTGTATTCAGCTTCGGCTTCTTCTTCGGTGTAATCTAACTTTTCTTCTTCGGCATCTTCAAAGTCGGTTAGATCTTCGATTTCGCCTTCAGCCTGCTCAATCATTTCTTCAGCAAGTGGATTCAAAGCTCGGTCGATAAGGATCCCAACACCACGGCCATGAGCGGCAGCAATTTGGTACATTTGATCGACGCCCAATTGCCAAAACTCAGCACTTGCAGCATCAGCGTCAATGCCATCCACTTTATTCACAACTAAAATAGCGCGCTTTTCAATCTTACGCAGATGTTGGGCGATCACTTCATCAGCCGCCGTTAAACCAGCGCGGCCATCAACCATAAATAGCACAACATCAGCTTCATCAATCGCGGCCAATGACTGTTGAGCCATTTTCGTTTCTACACCCTCTTCACTACCATCAATACCGCCGGTATCGATAACAATGAAGTCGTGCTCACCCAATTTAGCTTGGCCATATTTACGGTCACGCGTTAAACCGGGGAAATCCGCCACCAACGCATCGCGAGTGCGAGTTAATCGGTTAAACAACGTAGATTTACCGACATTGGGACGCCCAACAAGAGCAACAACAGGAACCATACTAACCTCTACAATATTTTCTCTTATGTAGTTATAGGTAAACACTTGCTAGCAAGCATTAAATTTTTACCTATAACCACATCTATTTATTCAATAAAACGGCCCCTAACTGTTACCAGCCAGGAGCCGAATGTGAATTATATCACGATTTATTTTTTAATCGTCAGTTTCTTTACATTGCCATTACGGGTCATGCTGACATAACCATCATCGACAGCGAGAGGACTCACAGCAAAACCGCTCTTATCAACCAACTGTTGGGCAACGAATTCACCACTGCTGCGATCAATCCAATGTAGATACCCTTCACTGTCACCTAGCACAAGGTAGCCATTGATAATCGCTGGTGCAGTTAGCAAACGGTGTTCAAGCTGTTTGTTGCTCCAAAGTTCGGTACCGCTTCTTGTATCCACAGCCACCACATGATCTTTGTCGGTCACCACAAATAATCGGCCACCATCGCTAGCCATGTCTGTTGCTGAAGAGTAATTCCGCTTCCAAGCTGGTTTGCCCGAACGCAGATCAATGGCGATCAACTGGCCATTAAAACCAACCGCATACAGCATGCCGCCAATCACGATAGGTGAGGCATCAACATCGACTAGGCGGTCAATTTCAGTGGCACCTTTAGGCATGCCAATCGGTTGTTGCCAAATCAACTGACCACGCTCAACGATAGCGGCAGCAAGACGGCCACCTGAGGTTCCCCAAAAAACACCGCCCGATACCGCAACAGGTTTGCTATCGCCTCTCAACGTTAAATTAGGAACTTCAGTACTGATGGTCCATTTTTGCTCACCCGTCGCTTGGTCTAAACTCACCAAAGTGCCACGACTGGTATTAACAATGATCATGTTCGCATCTGCAGCCGGAGCTGCTAGCACTTCACCGTCGACTTTAACTTGCCATACAAGCTCACCCGTAGCTTCATTAAGCGCAGTGACTAAACCGTTTTCACTACCAATGTAAATTTGGCTATAGGCCGCCGCTATGCCGCCGGATAAACGCATGGTGCCATCTTGTTCAAGATCGGTTTGCCACAGCTCTTTACCCGTTTTAGGGTTCAAGGCTTTCACCAAACCATCACGGCTAGCAATAAATACTTTGTCGTAAGCGTATTCTGGAGATAACTTTGAGAAGTAATGCCCTACGCCATCACCAATCGATGTGCTCCACTGAGTTGTGGGCGTAAATTCACTGGTTACCATTGGCACAGGAGCCATGATAATGGTGTCTTCTTCGCTAGCACACCCTACAAGTGCTCCAAGCACAACGGCAGAAACGAGCACTTTGTTGAACAACTTTTTCATCAACTTGTGCCCTTATTTGGCAAGATCGTCCAGTTTCATCTGTAGCGTTTGGCTTGCATCGTCAGCTTGTTGTGCTTCCGTGTATGCCGCATAAGCCGCGTCCGTGTCGCCTTTACGCAGTGAGATATCACCACGCAGTTCCGCAATGCGTCCCGCCCACCCTTTCTCTGTAATGGTCGTAAGATCAGCTAAGGCGGCATCAAACTGGCCTTGTTCCGCTTTAATACGGGCCACGCGATAGGTCGCTAACGGTAGAATAGCATCATCTTTGGTGTTTGCTTTTGCCCATTCAAGCTGCGCTAAAGCTTCATCAATTTGACCCGCTTCTACTTGAACTTTTGCAAGTTGTAGTGCGGCTAAGACGGCATATTCTGTACCTTTATTACTATCAATAAAGCTCTCAACAACCATCTCTGCTTCTGCGCCTTTTGCCGCTAACTGAGTTACCGCTTTGCTATAACTTTCAGAAGCGGCTTCTTGCGCAGCAATAACGCTATCTTGGTAGTAACGCCAACCAAACAAGCCACCAAGGCCAATTACAGCACCAAAGATCACGGCTTTACCGTTCTCTTTCCACCAATCTTTTATCGCTTCAACTTGTTGTTCTTCAGTATCGTAGAGTTCCACTTCCTGTCCTCTTTAATAGATGTCTCAAATGCGCTTGCTTACACAAGATGCGTCAGTTTGCTCGCGACTTCAGTTTGAGAAATCGTAATTTGTTCACCACCGATAAGATCTTTGAGAACTACTGTGCTTTCTGCGACTTCATCTTCGCCTAATACCAAAGCCACCGCAGCGCCCACTTTATCAGCACGTTTAAATTGTTTTTTGAAGTTACCACCACCAAAATGGTTCATAACACGCAGCCCCGGAACCTGTTCACGCAACTGCTCAGCAAGTTTCATTGCTGCCATCATAGTGCCTTCACCCGCACTGACCATGTACACATCGACACTGCGACGCACGTCGGTCAGTTCCAGTGTTTCCATCATCAGCACTAAGCGCTCTAACCCCATGGCAAAACCCACTGCTGGTGTCGCTTTGCCACCCAGTTGTTCTACCAAGCCATCATAACGTCCACCGCCACAAACCGTACCCTGAGCACCTAAGCTTTCAGTGATCCACTCAAATACGGTGCGGTTGTAGTAGTCTAGGCCGCGCACCAAGCGCTCGTTAACTTGGTATTCGATACCCGCAGCAGTAAGAAGTTCACATAAGCCTGCAAAATGTTGCTTCGATTCTTCATCTAGATACTCAGACAATTTGGGTGCGTCACCTAAAATCGCTTGAATATCTGGATTTTTAGTATCGAGTACACGCAGTGGGTTGGTGTACATACGACGTTTGGCATCTTCATCCAACACCTCTTGATACTGCTCTAAATAGTCAATCAAAGCGGTGCGGTAATTGGCACGCGCTTCAAGAGAACCAATTGAGTTCAGTTCCAAACGAACATGTTTGTCGATGCCCAATTCACGCCATAAACGCGCGGTCATCATAATCAGCTCGGCATCAACATCAGGGCCATCCAGGCCAAACACTTCAACCCCACATTGGTGGAATTGACGGTAGCGCCCTTTTTGCGGACGTTCATGACGGAACATTGGCCCCATGTACCATAAACGTTGCTCTTGGTTGTAGAGCAAACCATTTTCGATACCAGAACGGACACAACCTGCGGTACCCTCAGGGCGAAGCGATAAACTGTCACCATTGCGATCTTCAAAAGAATACATCTCTTTTTCAACCACATCGGTCACTTCACCGATCGCACGGCTAAATAGATGTGTCATCTCAACGATAGGCATACGTACTTCATTGTAGCCATATGCACTAATCACGTTTTTCACTGTGCCTTCCACTTTTTGCCAAAGTGGAGACTGAGTTGGGAGGCAGTCGTTCATGCCTCGAATTGCTTGAATTGTTTTTGCCACAATACTTACCGTAAGGTCGTTGAGATTAATTTTGTTCGATTTGAGTCACGTTGATTCGGTTCTTCTCATCGAGAATAGAGGCCTTCGCGCGAATTTTCGCTTCGAGTTGGCTGACCAGATCATCGTTATCAAAACGCTCTTTCTGGCGGACGCCGTCTTCGTAGAATGCACTTTTCTTGTTGCTGCCAGCCAAACCAAGATGAGAAGCTTCAGCTTCACCTGGGCCATTAACCACGCAACCGATGATCGAGACATCCATAGGTGTCAAAATGTCTTCCAAACGTTGCTCTAACGCATTGACTGTGGCGATCACATCAAACTCTTGACGTGAACAGCTTGGACAAGCGATGAAGTTAATGCCTCGCGAGCGAATACGCAGCGATTTAAGAATATCAAAGCCGACTTTGATCTCTTCGATCGGATCCGCAGCCAGTGAAATACGCAGCGTATCGCCGATGCCTTCGGCAAGCAGCATACCTAAGCCCACTGCCGATTTAACTGCACCGGCTCTTGCGCCTCCTGCTTCCGTAATACCAAGATGCAGAGGTTGGGCAATCTGTTTAGCCAGTAAACGGTAGGAATCAACGGCGAGAAAAACATCCGATGCTTTAACGCTGACTTTGAATTGATCAAAGTTGAGTCTTTCAAGAATATCGACATGACGCATCGCTGACTCGACTAAAGCGGCCGGTGTTGGCTCACCATATTTCATTTGGATCTCTTTTTCGAGCGACCCACCATTCACGCCAATCCGAATGGGTATGTTCTTGTCACGTGCGCAATCGACCACGGCGCGAATACGTTCTTCGTTGCCAATGTTACCAGGGTTTATACGCAAGCAATCAACGCCATATTCGGCGACTTTCAACGCAATGCGGTAATCAAAATGGATGTCAGCCACCAGCGGGATGGATACTTGCTGCTTGATCAACTTGAACGCTTCTGCCGCGTCCATTGTCGGTACAGAAACCCGTACAATATCAGCCCCGACTTTTTCTAACGCTTTAATTTGAGCGACCGTTGCCGCAACATCGGTAGTGCGCGTGTTGGTCATAGATTGAACAGCAATAGGAGCACCATCACCGATGGGCACATTACCGACATAAATACGCGTCGATGAACGACGCTTAATTGGAGATTCGTGTTGCATAGTATTTTCTAAGGTAAGGTGAATCGAGCGACTTTACCGGAAGTATACCCAGAAAGGTCTACAGGTTCACTTGCAAATGTCATTGAAACGCTTTCAGGCGCGCCAAGAATGATTTGAAACGGAGCTTCACCTTGCAAGGTTACGGTTTGCCCTGATTTTTTAATCCCAGTGGAAAGGGTTTTGCCTGCTGCATCTTTCACCTGAATCCAACAATCTGCGCTGAATGTGAGCGTTAGAGGAGCGTATGGATTCGTTGCATCCTGCGGTGGCGTCTTATCCAATACAGGATCGTCTCTCGCACTCAGGTCGGCTTCGGCTGTATCATCTTCAGGTGAAGGGATAAGTTCTGCAGCCTGAGTGTTGATTTCTACAGGGATATCCACCGCTTCTGCTTCTACTTGAGATTCGTCAACCGTAGGTACTAATTCAGGAACGGTCGTGAAATCCTCATCTCGCAAACGCTCAACCGATGTCGACGTGATTGATGGTGAACTCTCAACCACAACATTCTCTTGTTCTTGGTTTTGCCACCACCATAATGAGGAAATACCAATAATGATGGCAAAAATACCCCATGTCAGCGTCATAATACGGCTATCGTGTTTCTCTCGCTTGGTTTTCTTCGAAAAACTTTGCATCGGTTGTTCAGCGACAACCGTAGGATAGCAATCATCAAAGGAAGCTAAAATAACTGACTCTTTGATCCCGACGGCCTTCGCATAGGAACGTAAATAACCGCGAGTAAACGTCGCCACTTGGTCCGAGGCGAAGTTATTCTCTTCTAAACTCTGAATGATAGAGAGACGTAACCGCAACCTATCGGCAACTTGCTTTTGCGTTAATCCCAACGCTTCACGCTTTGCCTTTAATAAAGTGCCGGGTTGCACCGTGTCTGTTTTTACATCTGCAATAATCTGTTCTTGTTCAGTAGTCATCCGTTTTGTACATCTCATTATGTTATGGCTCGAATGGCACCGTCATCACTTTTATTGTTATTAGTTCGTAGTAATAAAATGGTGCATTCCAACACGGTGAAAAATTTGCATTCATTGATGCAGGCGACAGTTCAAATTTAACATTACGTCAGTTAGCAATTCTAATGGATATTTGACGTTAAACAACATGGCT
The DNA here is from genome assembly GCF_963874835.1 of Vibrio sp. V12_P9A6T4. Lineage (NCBI taxonomy): Bacteria > Pseudomonadati > Pseudomonadota > Gammaproteobacteria > Vibrionales > Vibrionaceae > Vibrio > Vibrio sp. V12_P9A6T4. The sequence continues at coordinate 114,413 of NZ_CAWNJO010000093.1, forward strand.
TTAGGAAAGAAATTACAGCTAGGTCAATATTTTTCATAAAATTGACGTCAAAATCGCGGAAAATTATTTCAAATGGTAAAAATGCACAAAGCCAGAGGAATCTCTGGCTTTGCTTTATCATCCGATTTAAACCGATTTGACAGGAATGACATCGCCACCCATTTGTTTCATTTTGGTCCGTTTGGTTCTATCAATCACATCACCCACTAGCTGCCCACAAGCGGCATCAATATCATCACCACGAGTTTTACGCACCGTCACTGTGTGTTCATACTGCATCAGTGTTTTTTGAAAACGGTCAATACGTGAATTACTCGGTTTTTTATAAGGTGAACCGGGATAAGGGTTAAATGGGATCAGGTTAATTTTACACGGTGTGCCTTTCATCAACTTAGCCAATTCGTGCGCGTGGTCCATATCGTCATTGACATGATCCAGCAACACATATTCCACCGTAACCTTGCCACGGTTTGCGTTTGAAGTGGCGATATAACGACGCACTGAGGCTAAGAAATCTTGAATATCCCAGCGATCATTGATCGGCATAATTTCGCTGCGTAATTTGTCATTGGGTGCATGCAATGAAATCGCTAATGCAACATCGATTTGCCCTGTCATTTGATCAAGACCAGAAACCACGCCCGAAGTGGACACGGTGACACGACGTTTTGACAAGCCAAAACCTAAATCATCCAGCATGATCTCTAACGCTGGGATCAAGTTTTTCATGTTGAGCAAAGGCTCGCCCATCCCCATCATTACTACGTTAGTAATCGGACGACGACCCGTCTCTTTCTCAAGGCCAATTTCTCTCGCTGCGCGCCAAACTTGCCCGATAATTTCAGACACTTTGAGGTTACGGTTAAAACCTTGCTGAGCCGTTGAACAGAATTTGCATTCCAGAGCACAGCCAACTTGGGAAGAGACACACAAAGTCGCTCGGTCTTCCTCTGGGATGTAAACCGTTTCAACATCTTGATCTCCTACACGCATCGCCCACTTAATCGTACCATCAGACGAATGTTGTGCTTGTGAAACGATCGGCGCGCGAATTTCACAGCGTTGTTGCAGTTGCTCACGCAGTTTCTTGTTGATATTGGTCATTTGTTCGAAGTCATCACAACCAAAATGGTAGATCCACTTCATGACCTGATCAGCGCGGAACGCTTTTTCACTGAGCTCTTCAGCAAAAAATTTACGCAGACCTTGGCGATCAAAATCAAGCAGATTGACTTTTTCAATAGTCATGTGGCCTCTCAACAACGGAAACAATAAATAAGGGCGCGAATTGTACAGCCTTTATGCAGTAACAACAAGGGTTGTACAACCCTTCAATTACTAAGTCATTCAATGCTTGGCGGATTGTTTTTACTCTACAGCTCCCAACCATACGAGTATAAAAAAGCCTCACAACGTGAGGCCTTAATCGAAAGAATTTGGGATAAAAAACGCCAAGATTAACGAGAGAAAATCTCTGATTCTGGGAAGAAAAAGGCGATTTCACGTGCCGCCGATTCAGGACTATCACTGCCATGAACTGAGTTATGGCGCATGCTTAATGCGTAATCAGCACGAATGGTTCCACATGCCGCTTCTTCTGGGTTAGTTTTACCCATTAATTCGCGGTAACGAGCAATAGCATCTTCACCTTCAAGCACTTGAGCCATGATAGGCCCAGAGGTCATAAATTCTTTTAGTGCTGGAAAAAACGCTTTGCCTTCATGCTCAGCATAAAAGCCGCTCGCTTGCTCTTCGTTCAAATGTACCATTTTCGCAGCGATAATACGCAAACCTGATTTTTCGATACGGTGATAGATTTCACCAATCAAGTTACGTTCTACCGCATCGGGTTTAATGATAGAAAATGTTCTTTCTAGAGCCATAAGGTTATCCTTTTTCTTTTGTTTTTTTAGTTATAGTGAACCGCCCAAAACAGAGAGTTGAGCGGTTTTTCATTATTGAGCTTGGTCGGTCAAAATGCGTGCTAATGTACGCACCCCCATCGCCGTTGCACCTGCGGCCCATTTATCGCTTGCTGATTTGCGGTAAGTACCAGCGCAATCAAAGTGCAGCCACCCTTTTTTGTAATCTTCAACAAAGTAAGAGAGGAAGGCCGCTGCGGTACTTGCTCCCGGTGAATAATCACCTGAGCTGATGTTAGAGAGATCCGCAAAGCTTGAAGGTAACATAGAGCGATGAAACTCAGCCAAAGGCAGAGGCCATAAGCCTTCTTTCTCTTGGTGAGCTGCCACCAATGCCTGCTGTGATAAGCTCTCATCAAAGCTGAGTAGTGCATGGTAATCATTGCCGAGTGCATTTTTAGCGGCACCCGTTAATGTCGCGCAATCAATAATAAGCTGCGGTTTTTGCTCGTTGGCATAAATCAAGCCATCGGCCAATACTAGGCGGCCTTCTGCATCGGTATTCATTATTTCAACTGTGGTGCCGTTTTTATAAGTGATGATATCACCCAGTTTCAAGGCGCGTCCGGAAACCATATTTTCTGCACAACACAAAATGAGTTTCACACGTTTATTAAAACCACGCATGATAGCCAAACCAAGGCCACCGGTAATCGTTGCAGCGCCCCCCATATCTGCTTTCATCGCCGACATAAAGTTGGACGTTTTTAAACTGTAACCACCAGAATCAAAAGTAATGCCTTTGCCAATTAAGCAAGCAAAAACAGGAGCATTTTCTTTTCCTGTCGGATTGTAATCGAGTTGCAGCATGGCTGACGTACGCTCGGAGCCACGCCCTACCGCATAAATACCTTCCCAACCTTCGGTGAGTAGATCTTTATCTTTGACAATGCGGTAGCTGACATGCTCAGGCGCTAGCGATTTGATGAACTCAGCCGCCATGGTCGCTAACTGACGCGGAGCGACTTCTTCGGCGCTTTTATTGATGATATCGCGCGTCCATTCCGTCGCTTTAATACGATATTCTAACTCGGCTTGATCTGACTCACTCAGCGGTTGCCATTCTAGTGTGTTGAGTTTTTTCGCTTCACGATAACCTTGGTAGAAAGCCCAAATATTTTCTAAGTGCCAACCGTCACCTTGTAGGCTGATAGCTCTGATAGCTTGCCCATCAAGCTTACGCGCGGCACGTTGAACCGCGCTGAGTTCATACTCACTCTCAATAGCATGAATTGTGGCACCATTTTCTGAAAACGAAACAATCGCCTTTTCTCCCCACTGAGGCTGGGCAGCTTGTTGGCTGATAAATACGGACATCTTTGTAGACATGGTTTCTCCTTGCCTGAATATGGCCTCACCTGTGCCATTACGATTAAATAACCAAGGGATGTTAGCATTTTGTAGGGTCAAAATGTCAACTTGATAAAAAAACGGACCATTCGGTCCGCTCTTTTTAGTTAAAATTGTTAACTCTGTGATGTTTTACTGAATAACCATCATGTTAGCAATAGTCTTAGTCGATCTCTTCCATCCAACATAGAATAATCGCTTCGAGAATTTTTTCGTTGGAACGGTTTGGCTCATCATCAAACTCTTCCAGTTCCATCACCCACTGGTGTAGATCCGTAAAACGTACATTTTTAGGATCTACGTCTGGGTATTGCTCACAAAGCTCGATCGCAATGTCACGAGAATCGGTCCATTTCATTTTGCTTTCCTTTTACAAACAGTCAACGGGCGTTAATACGCTCAATAGGATTAATGATCTTCAGAAGCCAGATTGAGTGTGTACTTTGGAATTTCAACCACTAAATCTTCGTTAGCGACTCTAGCTTGGCAGCCAAGGCGAGATTCAGGTTCAAGACCCCACGCTTTATCAAGCATGTCATCTTCCAACTCATCACTCTCATCAAGTGAGTCAAACCCTTCGCGAACGATAATATGGCAAGTCGTGCATGCGCAGGATTTTTCACACGCATGTTCAATAGCGATACCATTTTTCAGCGCCACATCCAGTACGGTTTCTCCTGCTTGCGCTTCCAGAACGGCACCTTCAGGACAAAGCTCTTGGTGAGGTAACACAATAATCTTAGGCATAATTTTTCTCTTTAAATATCATCTACCGACTGACCAGCAAGTGCACTACGAATGGATTTATCCATACGGCGTGAAGCAAAATCTTGGCTGGCTTTGTCTGTCTCTTTAATTCCTTGCTCGATGGCATCGGCGCTATCACCATTACGCAGCACAATTAAATCTTCTATTGCATTCAGAAGGATCTGCTTTTCTGACTCAGATAACAATTCATCACCATCGGCCTGTAAGGCTGAGATCAAACCTTCGATAACGCGATCGGCTTCTACACGTTGCTCTGCCAGAGCGCGAGTCTGCATATCTTGTTTGGCAAACGTCATCGAATCTCGCAGCATATTTGCTACTTCATTATCACTCAGTCCATACGAAGGCTTAACTTGAATTTCCGCCTGAACTCCCGTACTTTTTTCCATCGCTGTCACGGAGAGTAAGCCATCTGCATCAACTTGATAAGTTACGCGGATATGCGCGGCACCCGCCGTCATTGGTGGAATACCTTTTAGTGAAAAACGAGCCAATGAGCGGCAATCGTCTACCATCTCACGTTCGCCCTGCACCGTATGGATGCTCATGGCTGTTTGACCATCTTTGAAGGTGGTGAATTCTTGAGCTTTCGCAACAGGAATGGTGGTGTTACGTGGGATGATTTTTTCCACTAAGCCACCCATGGTTTCAATACCCAGCGACAGGGGAATTACATCCAGCAGTAACATTTCTGAATCGGGTTTATTACCCACCAAAATGTCGGCTTGAATTGCTGCACCAATCGCGACAACTTCATCAGGGTTGATGCTAGTTAGTGGTGTGCGACCAAAAAACTCACCGACTAAATCTCGAACCAGTGGCGTACGAGTTGAACCGCCGACCATCACCACTTCCAACACTTCATCTGCAGTAATCTCGGCATCTTTGAGTGCTCGACGACACGATAGTAAGGTTTTCTTTACTAGTGGCGTGATGAGTTGGTTAAACTCATCGCGAGTTAAACGCCCTTGCCAACCCAGCACAGAAACCTCGACACTCTCGGTATCAGATAAGGCAATTTTCGCTTCGGTGGCCGCATCAAGCAATGCTCGTTGCTGCTCTGCAGTGAGCGGTTCAGCTAAGCTGATTTGGCTCAAAAAATGGTCAGCAATCAAATGGTCAAAATCATCACCACCGAGCGCGGAATCGCCACCAGTCGCGAGTACCTCAAACACGCCTTTCGACAGACGTAAGATAGAGATATCAAACGTACCGCCACCTAAATCATAAACCGCAATCACACCTTCCTGCGCTGAGTCTAAGCCATAGGCAATCGCTGCAGCGGTAGGTTCATTGAGTAAACGCAGTACGTGCAAGCCGGCAAGTTGAGCGGCATCTTTGGTGCCCACGCGTTGCGCATCATCAAAATAAGCAGGTACGGTAATCACCACACCCGCTAATTCACCACCTAACGACGCTTCGGCACGCTGAGCAAGAGATTGAAGAATATCGGCGGAAACTTGAATCGGGTTCTTATCACCTTGCGCCGTTTGCAAAATAGGCAAACCGTTGTCACTGGCTTTGAAGCGATAAGGCAATGTGGGATAACGCGCCTGAATGTCAGCCAGTGAACGGCCGATCAAACGCTTCACAGAAATGATGGTATTGGCAGGATCAACTTGCGCGTGTGCTCTGGCATCAAAGCCTACGCAACGCTCTTGAGCCGAATAGTGGACCACCGAAGGGAGGATCGAGCGTCCTTGTTCATCAGCAAGCGTCGTCGCATTACCGCTTCGAACCGATGCGACTAATGAGTTGGTTGTCCCCAAGTCGATACCCGCTGCGAGTTTATGCTGATGCGGCGCAGAGCTTTGACCGGGTTCTGCAATTTGAAGTAATGCCATGGGTTGGTCCTTATTATCGAACTAGCCGAGTAACTGTTCTTCGACTCTTTCTATTTCATTTTTGAGCTTGGCAATAAATTTAAGCTTGCGAACCGTATCAGCCGCAAGGTTCCATTGAGCCTGATTAAGTTGTTGCTCAACCAAGGTAAGATGCTGTTTATACATCTTGCTAACTCTGTTTTCAAAATCGAATAACGCACTTTCAACATCAGACTGTGAGGCGATGGCTTCAAGCTCTTCTCGCAGCTCCATCTGCTCCATTAAAAACAGCGGATCTTGCATGGTTTGATGTTCTGCGCGTAACTCTATGCCTTGTTCAAGCAATAAGTATTCTGCGCGACTGATCGGTGATTTTAATGTTTGATAAGCATCATTAATTTGTGAGGCGTTTTGCACAGCAAGCAGGCGATCTCGCTCAGACGCAGTGGCAAAATTGTCGGGATGAAACCGTTTTTGCAGCGCACGAAACTGAGAAGAAAGAAGGCTACCATCCAGTGCAAACTGACTTGGTAGCCCAAATAATTCAAAATAGTTCATTAACACATTGCTCCTAGTGCTCGACACTAGGCTCAAGTGAGCCTAGTCACGCCGAAAGCCAATCCGTTACACGTTGAAGCTTTCACCACAACCACATTCGCTTTTTGCATTCGGGTTGTTGAACTCAAAACCTTCGTTTAGCCCTTCTTTGACATAGTCAAGCTGTGTGCCATCAAGGTAGACGAGGCTTTTCGAATCGATAATCACTTTGACACCATGATCTTCAAACACTTCGTCTTCTTCGTTAACGTCATCAACGAATTCAAGCACGTAAGCCATACCCGAGCAGCCTGTTGTTTTCACTCCAAGACGTAAACCTACGCCTTTGCCTCGGTTATCTAGGAATGCTCGAACGCGATGCGCTGCTGTTTCAGTTAAGGTAATGGCCATACTACAACCTTAGATTCTTAGTTTGAACTTATGGGAGTGAACCATCATTCACTCCCTTAATATTATTGTTGGTGTTTCTTTTTATAATCGGCAACGGCAGCTTTGATCGCATCTTCCGCCAAAATCGAACAGTGAACTTTCACTGGTGGAAGCTCTAGCTCTTCCGCGATTTCAGAGTTCTTAATGGCTGCCGCTTCGTCAATGCTCTTGCCTTTGACCCATTCAGTAACCAGTGAGCTCGAAGCAATCGCGCTACCACAACCGTAGGTTTTAAATTTTGCATCTTCAATTATGCCTTCTGGCGTCACTTTAATTTGTAGCTTCATTACATCGCCACAAGCTGGAGCGCCAACCATACCACTACCAATGGTTGGATCTTCTTTATCAAAAGAGCCAACATTACGTGGGTTTTCATAGTGATCAATTACTTTTTCGCTGTATGCCATGATAGTTACCTCTAATCCTCTATTTCCTTGGGAATAAACCAGTGCCTTTTAAAGGACTAGTGATGTGCCCATTCAACGGTGTTTAAATCCACACCCTCTTGATACATATCCCATAGAGGAGACATGTCACGTAATTTGCTTACGGCTACGCGGATTTGTTCAACGGCGTAGTCCACTTCTTCTTCGGTCGTAAAACGGCCAAATGAGAAACGAATCGAGCTGTGCGCCATTTCATCGTTCAAACCAAGCGCACGCAGTACATATGACGGCTCTAAGCTGGCCGACGTACAAGCACTACCTGATGATACTGCTAAGTCTTTCAAAGACATCAGCAGCGATTCGCCTTCAACAAAGGCAAAACTAATATTCAGGTTGTGCGGAACACGCTGATCTAAATCGCCATTCACACTCACGGCTTCCATGTCTTGTACACCAGCGAGTAGACGATCACGCAATGCTTTTGCGTGGTCAAAATCTTTTTGCATGTCTTGCTTAGCAATGCGGAATGCTTCACCCATACCTACGATTTGGTGCGTTGGTAATGTGCCTGAACGGAAACCACGTTCATGGCCGCCACCGTGCATTTGTGCTTCAAGACGGATACGAGGTTTACGGCGAACATATAATGCGCCAATCCCTTTAGGTCCATACGCTTTATGCGCAGAAAGGGAGATAAGATCCACTTTCATTTCTTGCACATCAAGGGGAATTTTACCGGCAGATTGCGCTGCATCTACGTGGAAAATTATCTTGCGTTCACGGCAAAGCTCACCGATCGCCATGATGTCCTGAATTACGCCAATTTCGTTGTTCACGTGCATGATCGACACCAAAATTGTGTCATCACGCATTGCCGCTTCTAATTTTTTTAGATCAATCAAGCCATTTGATTCTGGCTCAAGATAGGTCACTTCATAACCTTCACGCTCAAGCTGACGACATGGATCAAGCACCGCTTTATGCTCGGTTTTACAGGTAATGATATGCTTACCTTGCTTGGCATAGAAATGCGCCACACCTTTGATCGCGAGGTTGTCTGACTCTGTCGCACCGGATGTGAATACGATTTCGCGAGGATCAGCATTAAGCAGTTCAGCAATTTGCTCACGCGCAGTGTCTACGGCTTCTTCTGCCTGCCAGCCATAACGGTGCGATCGCGATGCTGGATTACCAAAAACACCATCCATCGTCATGTACTGAACCATCTTTTCAGCCACGCGAGGGTCAACTGGACAGGTAGCTGAATAGTCAAAATAAATAGGCAGTTTCATTTTCTACTCCAATGTAAACATTGCCGCTATGAGCGGGCATTAAGACCTACGGGCACCGAGCCGATAATCACGGTATTGGTATTTTTATTGGTTAACCCGTGGTTCACCGTCAGGCCCAAGCCTTGGCGGTCAGAAATTTCTAGTACTTCATTATCAATCATTAACTCGCCAAGAGTAATGTTGTTCAGAAAGTCACTAATGCGAGAGCTAAGATCTCGCCATAACGTATGTGTTAAGCAGCGAGTGCCACCTTGGCAGTCGGCTCTTCCATTACATTTTGTTGCATCAACTGATTCATCAACAGCGGCAATCACAGTACCAATCGAAATTGAGCAGGCATCTGCACCTAAGCGGTATCCACCACCTGGACCACGCACACTAGCAACTAGCCCCGCTTTACGCAGTTTAGAAAACAGCTGCTCAAGGTAAGAGAGCGAAATGCCTTGCCGTTCGGAAATATCCGCCAGTGGCACTGGGGTTTGTTGCGAATGCAGAGCCACATCTAACATGGCTGTAACCGCATATCTTCCTTTAGATGTAAGTCTCATATCACCGTATCCACATTGATTATGTGGTTGGAATTTTTCCATACCTGACTAAATAGGTCAAGTATTTATTTGACTAATTTAGTCAAGTATTTAACCCTATTATTAATATGGATAATTATTGATTGCTGCGATGCTTCTCAATTGAGGTCAACACACCACGTAATATATTGATTTCTTGAGACTCTGGACGCGAACGAGAAAATAGCCGACGGAGTTTATTCATGATCTGTCCCGGCTGTTCCTTTGAAATAAACTGTGTCTGTATCATTACCTTTTCAAGATGCTGATAGAACATTTCTAATTCGTGATGCAGAGGATACGCTTCTTCTGGCTGGGCTTGATAACCTTTTTTTTCATTATTTAGATAGGCAACACGCACCTCATAACTCAATGTTTGTACGGCCATAGCAAGGTTTAACGAACTGTATTCAGGATTAGCCGGAATGCACACATGAAAATGGCATTTTTGCAGTTCATCGTTGGTCAGCCCGGTTTTTTCTCGGCCAAATACTAAAGCAACCGGGTATTGCTGCCCTTCTTGCGCCAATTTTTCCCCACATTCACGTGGTTCAAGCATTGGCCATTCTAAAGTTCGTGAGCGTGCACTTGACCCAACCACCAGGCCACAATCTGCGACAGCCTGCTCTAGCGTATCCACGACCTCCGCATTTAACGCAATGTCGCTTGCTCCAGCAGCTAGAGCGATCGCTTGAGCGTCTACCTCGCATTGAGGCGAAACCAAAATCATTTTACTTAGGCCCATGACCTTCATCGCTCGGGCAGCAGAACCAATATTTCCTGAATGAGATGTCCCTACTAAAATGATTTTTACATTGTCTAGCATTACGTTGTACGCCACTCTATTTTAAACGACAGAATACTAACATAAACCTGACTAAAATGGTCAGGTCCTTTAGCTACACATGAACAACCGAGCAAAAAATAGCCACTTCCTTTTTAATAAAACTTTGTTATACTGCTGCCCGCTTTTTCGTTCTTTAACATCCGTTGGGAAAACTGTATGCATCCAATGCTAAACATTGCTATTCGCGCTGCGCGAAAAGCTGGTAACCATATTGCTAAATCACTAGAAAATACTGAGAAAATCGAAACAACTCAGAAAGGGACTAATGACTTTGTTACTAACGTAGACAAAGAAGCAGAAACTATGATCATCGATACAATCAAAAGTTCTTACCCAGAACACAGTATCGTTGCTGAAGAAAACGGGCTTATCGACGGTAAAGATAAGGACGTTCAATGGATCATCGACCCACTGGATGGCACAACAAACTTCGTCAAAGGTTTACCCCACTTCGCCGTTTCCATCGCGGTTCGCATTAAAGGCAAAACAGAAGTTGCTTGTGTTTATGACCCAATGCGCAATGAGCTGTTTACCGCTCAACGTGGTGCTGGTGCGCAATTAAACAACTCACGCCTTCGTGTTAAACAGTTAAAAGATCTTCAAGGCACTATTCTCGCTACTGGTTTCCCATACAAACAAAAGCAACATGCCGAATCTTTCATGAAAATCATGTCTGCACTGTTTGTTGAATGTGCTGATTTCCGTCGTACTGGTTCTCCTGCGCTTGATTTATGTTACCTAGCTTCAAACCGTGTCGATGGTTACTTTGAACTGGGTTTAAGACCTTGGAATTTAGCCGCTGGCGAGCTGATCGCTCGTGAAGCAGGCGTTATTCTTACCGATTTCTCTGGCGGTACTGAATACATGAAATCGGGCAACATTGTAGGTTCAAGTGCCCGTGGTGTTAAAGCGATTCTGAAACACATTCGTGATAACGGTAACAGCGCTATTCTTAAATAGGCTGCACTAAATACCATCAACACCGTCAAAATTGATTCAAGCCTCGTATAGCAATATACGAGGCTTTTTTAGTTTCGTTTTATACTTTGCTACTTAGAGTGACCGCGGTGTGGGATGGGGTAGAAAAAAGCCGCAGAATATTCTGCGGCTTTGGCTATTTAAGAAACTTTCAGGCTGCTAAGGAAGTTCGTCGAACTCCGCACCCTCTTTTTCCACTTGAGGTGGAAGTAGGTGCTCACGGGTAATTCCTAATTTCAATGCCAACGCTGATGCGACATAGATAGATGAATAAGTACCCACGGTGATACCGAGCAGTAAAGCGGTGGCAAAACCATGTATGTTCGCACCACCTTGTACAAAGAGTGCGATCACCACCAGCAAGGTGGTTCCCGATGTAATCAAAGTCCGGCTCAAGGTTTGGGTAATTGAGCTGTTCATGATCTCGGCTGAATCACCTTTACGCAATTTACGGAAGTTTTCACGGATACGGTCAAATACCACAATCGTATCGTTGAGCGAGTAACCGACAACGGTCAGCAAAGCGGCAACAATCGTTAAATCAACCTCAATTTGCATAATAGAGAAGATGCCAAGCGTGATGATCACATCGTGTGCAAGTGACATCACCGCACCCGCAGCGAGCCGCCATTCAAAACGAACAGAGACATAAAGCAAAATACAGATGAGCGAAGCCAAAATTGCTAAGCCTCCGGCTTCAGCTAATTCATCGCCCACATTCGGGCCAACGAACTCAATACGGCGCATCTCGACACTTTTTCCTGTCCCCTCTTTAATAGCAGAAAGAATTTGGTTGCCTAACGTCTCGCCAACCATGTCAGCACGTGGACGAAGACGAACCATCACTTCGCGCGCGGAACCGAAATTCTGCACCGTCGCATCGCCAAACCCTTTCGCTTCCAAAGCACTGCGGATATCTTCAAGATTAGCTGGGTGTTCAAACCCAACTTCAATCAAAGTACCGCCGGTGAAGTCCAGTCCCCAGTTCAACCACTTGGTTGATAAAGTGAAAATAGACGCACCAATCATTAAAAGAGAGAATAAAAACGCAAATTTAGACCAACGCATAAAGTCGATCGTTTTATCTGCTTTTAGAATCTGAAACATAGTAATTCCTAGCCTTAGATCGACAATTTTTTAATGCGTTTACCACCATATAACAGGTTCACAATACAGCGAGTCCCGATAATAGCGGTAAACATTGAGGTTAAAATACCGATAGAAAGTGTGACGGCAAACCCTTTGATGGCTCCAGTCCCCACAGCAAATAGAATGATTGCCGTAATCAACGTAGTGATGTTGGCATCAGCAATGGTACTGAACGCGTTAGCATAGCCTTGGTGGATAGCTTGTTGTGGGTTTCGTCCATCACGGAGCTCTTCACGAATACGCTCGAAGATCAGAACGTTAGCATCCACGGCCATACCTACAGTCAATACGATGCCCGCAATACCCGGCAAGGTCATTGTTGCCCCTGGGATCATCGACATTACACCAATAATGAGCACAAGGTTCGCCATCAATGCAATATTGGCAATCAAGCCAAAACCACGGTAGTAAAGCAGCGTAAAGAGCATCACCGCAACCATACCCCAGATGCAGGCTTGAATGCCCATATCGATATTTTGCTGCCCCATTGATGGACCAATGGTACGCTCTTCAACAATAGAGATTGGCGCAATTAACGCACCTGCACGCAGTAAAAGTGCAAGGTTTTGAGCTTCTGCAGCAGAGTCAATTCCCGTGATACGGAAGTTACGCCCAAGAGCCGACTGAATCGTTGCTTGGTTGATCACTTCTTCATGCTTATCGAGAATCACTTTGCCATCAGGTGTCCGACGGCCGCTGTCTTTGTACTCTGCAAATACCGTTGCCATAAGCTTGCCAATGTTCTTTTTAGAGAACGCCGACATCTTATTTCCGCCTTCGCTATCTAACGAAATGTTCACTTGCGGGCGACCATATTCATCCATGCTAGAGCTGGCATCCGTGATACTTTGACCACCTAGAATCACGCGTTTTTTCAAGACAACCGGGCGACCATTACGATCAGATTTGATTTCACTCCCAGCAGGAGCACGACCAGAAGCCGCGGCGGCTAAATCAGCCTTGTCATCAACTTCACGAAACTCAAGAGTCGCGGTTGCGCCAAGAATCTCTTTAGCACGAGCAGTATCTTGAACCCCCGGTAACTCAACCACAATGCGGCTGGCACCTTGACGCTGCACTAAGGGTTCAGCGACCCCTAATTCGTTAACACGGTTACGCAAAATCGTGATGTTCTGCTCAACGGCGTAATTTCGAACTTCCTGCAAACGCTGCTCAGTAAATTGAGCAATCAGCGCAAAGCGACCGTCAGCCTTAGACGTAGTAAAAGTCATATCAGGATGTTTCGACGTTAATGCTTGCTGTGCTTGCTCTAATTGCTCATCGTCACGCAAAGTGACTTCCACTCGGTCGTTGCCCACAGAGCGAATGGCGCGATAGCGAATTTTGTCATCACGCAGTTCGCTGCGAAACGCTTCTTCTTGCTGGCCAATCAATTTTTCCATCGCAGCGTCCATATCCACTTCCATTAAGAAGTGAACACCACCACGCAGATCAAGGCCAAGCTTCATCGGTGCCGCGCCAATCGATTCCAACCAAGAAGGCGTTGAAGGAGCAAGGTTAAGTGCAACAATTGTATCTTTGCCTAACGCTTCACTCACCACATCACGCGCACTGATTTGAGTATCGGTATCGTTAAATCGAACAAGAATTGATCCATTCTCTAGAGCAATGGATTTATGAGAAAGGCTCTCTTTATCAAGAGCTTTGGTGACAGCATCCAGCGTTGACATATCAACAGAGGCGCCACGCGCCCCTGTAATTTGAATTGCCGGATCTTCACCGTAAATATTTGGAAGTGCATATAAAGCAGAGAGAGTGATGGCGAACACCACTAACAAATACTTCCATAACGGATAACGGTTTAGCACAGCAAGGATCCTTTAGCTGTTATAAAGACTTAAGCGTACCTTTTGGTAGCACCGCTGTAATGAAATCTTTTTTGATCACAATTTCATTGTTCACATTCAGTTCGATAGAGATGTAATCGCTGTCTTCTGCGATTTTAGTGATTTTACCCACTAAACCGCCACTGGTTAACACTTCATCACCTTTAGTCATGGCGGCCATCAAACTTTTATGCTCTTTAACACGTTTGGCTTGTGGGCGGTAAATCATGAAGTAGAAAATAACCGCAAACATACCAAGCATGATCAGCATTTCATAACCGCCACCTTGTGATGCACCTTCACCTGCTGCGTGTGCTACAGAAATTAAACTCATTGAAAACGTCCTCTAAAATATTGTTGTGTAATGTAATTCTAATTGGGCTGCGTTGGCTTAATTTCAAGTTTATCACTTCACAAATTAAGCAAAACGCAGCAAAACCGTTATTGGCCCATTGGTGGAACTTCACGATTGCGACGAGCATAAAACTCCTCAACAAACGCGTCGAAGCGATCTTCTTCAATCGCTAAACGAATGCTTGCCATCAGGCGTTGGTAATAACGTAAGTTATGAATAGTATTTAAACGCGCACCCAGAATTTCGTTACAACGATCCAGATGGTGTAAATACGACTTCGAATAATTTTTGCAAGTGTAACAGTCACAATGCGGATCCAGCGCAGTTGTATCGGTTTTATGTACTGCATTACGGATCTTGATCACACCACCCGTCACAAATAGATGGCCATTACGTGCATTTCGCGTTGGCATCACACAGTCAAACATATCGATACCGCGACGTACCCCTTCCACTAAGTCTTCAGGTTTACCGACACCCATCAGGTAGCGTGGTTTGTCTTCTGGCAATTGTGGACAGGTGTGCTCAAGTACACGGTGCATGTCTTCTTTAGGTTCACCCACCGCTAAGCCACCAACCGCGTAGCCATCAAATCCGATCTCGGTTAAGCCTTTCACGGAAACATCACGCAAATCTTCGTAAACACTGCCTTGCACGATACCAAATAGCGAGTTGGTGTTCTCTAATTTGTCGAAATGGTCACGTGAACGCTGCGCCCAACGTAAAGACATCTCCATTGATTTTTTCGCTTCGTCGTGCGTCGCAGGGTACGGCGTACACTCATCGAAAATCATCACAATGTCAGAGCCCAGATCTTTTTGAATTTCCATCGACTTTTCTGCGTCCATGAAAATCTTGTCACCATTTACTGGGTTACGAAAATGCACTCCTTCTTCCGTGATTTTGCGAATATCACCCAAGCTAAACACTTGGAAACCACCTGAATCGGTGAGGATCGGGCCTTGCCAGTTCATAAAATCATGCAAGTCACCGTGCATTTTCATCACTTCTTGGCCAGGGCGCAGCCACAGGTGAAAAGTATTACCGAGCAAAATTTCTGCACCCGTCTCTTTTACTTCTTCCGGTGTCATGCCCTTTACTGTGCCGTAAGTACCTACAGGCATGAATGCCGGTGTTTGCACAGTGCCACGTTCAAAGGTTAATTGCCCACGGCGAGCATTTCCGTTTTTCTTTTTAAGTTCGTATGTTAACTTCACGAAGCCTCCAATGTCAGAGAAACAGTCTGACGTATCATGATTAGGTGCAAGCACCCCTCTAGAGCGGTCGCCAATTCCTAGCGAAAAACGAAGCGGAGCTTCTTCTCCTAGCGTAATGCTAGCACTCGTTAATTGGTGTTCTTGGTGATAAACATCGCATCACCATAACTAAAGAAACGATATTGATGTTTCACGGCATGCGCGTACGCGGCCATAGTATGCTCATAACCTGCAAAAGCGCTGACGAGCATAATCAGTGTCGACTCTGGTAAGTGGAAGTTAGTGATTAAGCAATCCACCAACTGGTACTCATAACCAGGGAAGATAAAAATTTCAGTATCGCCAAAAAAAGGAACCAGCTCAGTGCCCTTTTTAAGCGCATCTTGCGCGGCACTTTCCAGTGAGCGCACCGACGTAGTTCCAACAGCGATCACTCGACCACCACGCGCTTTCGTCGCGTTGACGGCATCGACTACCTCTTGTGGCACTTCAACATATTCTGCATGCATATGGTGATCGTGAATATTGTCGACTCGTACTGGCTGGAAGGTTCCAGCGCCAACATGCAAGGTTACATAAGCAAATTCGACACCTTTCGCTTTGATTTGCTCAAGCAGAGCCTCATCGAAATGCAAACCGGCGGTCGGTGCAGCGACAGCTCCCGGTTTTTGGTTGTATACGGTTTGATAACGCTCTTTATCAGCATCTTCATCAGGGCGGTCAATGTAAGGCGGCAACGGCATATGGCCAATCTCGTTTAAGATCTCCAGTACCGTCTTTGACGCTGTAAAACGAATCTCGAACAGCGCGTCATGGCGAGCCACCATGTGTGCATGATATTCGTCATGCTCTCCTAAATACAACTCACTGCCCGGTTTTGGCGGCTTAGATGAGCGAACATGAGCTAAAATCGTCTGTTCATCCAACATTCGTTCGACCAATACTTCCAGTTTGCCGCCTGAAGCTTTGCGCCCAAACATGCGAGCCGGGATGACACGTGTATTGTTAAAAACCAATAAATCGCCGGGCTGAACTCGGTCAAGAACGTCTTTAAATGAGCCATCCGCCAGTTCACCGCTGTTACCGTCTAATTGCAGTAAGCGACTCGCCGTACGTTCAGCCGTTGGGTAACGAGCAATCAGCTCATCGGGAAGTTCAAAGTGAAAGTCTGAAACTTGCATAGTTCTTATCTTGTTCGTTTTGAGTGGATGACGTAATTTTTTTAAGCGCCGTAGTATATATGTAAACACCTTCGCTCGTCAGACCCAGATCTAAATTTAATGTAATTAAACATGAAAATGGCACCCAATCTTTACGCATCAATCAAAGTAAAAATAGCGGGAGCTCTCAGATATTTTGCGCAGAAAAAACTATAGTTGAATCAGGTCAATAATAAAAAGGAGCTCGTTATGATCAAAATAGAAGACATGATGACTCGCAACCCCCATACCCTGTTGCGTACACACACGTTAGCCGATGCTAAGCACACTATGGAAGCGTTGGATATTCGCCACATCCCTATCGTCGATCCACACAAAAAACTACTCGGTATCATTACTCATCGAGATATTCTTGCCGCGCAAGAGTCGAGCTTAAAAAACATCCCTGAAGATCAATCATATACACTGACAACACCGTTATATGAGGTGATGCATACTGAAATTATGACGGTTGACCCGCGAGCTGGGTTAAAAGAGAGTGCTATCTACATGCAAAAACATAAAGTAGGCTGCTTACCCGTTGTAGATAAAGGCCAACTAGTGGGCATTATTACTGACACGGACTTTATTGGGGTAGCTGTTACCTTACTTGAGCTACAAGAAGAGAGTGAACCGGACGAAGTCGATATTGAATAACGCTCACTCCCTAATATAAGTGCCTCACATAAAAAAGAGCGGCTTACGCCGCTCAAAGGTGTTACACAGATAATGATTGGGAAGTATCGCTAATTAAAATTGGTCTTCTTCAGTAGAGCCCGTTAACGCGGTCACGGAAGAGCTGCCACCTTGGATGGTATTGGTCATCCGGTCAAAGTAACCCGTTCCCACCTCTTGTTGGTGTGCAACAAAGGTATAACCTCTTGATGCTGCTTCAAACTCTAGACGCTGAACTTTCTCAACGTAATGACGCATACCTTCGCCTTGCGCGTAAGCATGTGCTAACTCAAACATGTTGTACCACATGTTATGAATGCCCGCTAAGGTGATGAATTGATATTTGTACCCCATGTCCGACAACTCTTGCTGGAAACGAGCAATGGTGTCTGCATCCAAGTTTTTCTCCCAGTTGAAAGAGGGAGAACAGTTATAAGCCAGCAGTTGATCTGGGTATTGCGCTAGAATTGCTTCGGCAAATTGGCGGGCTTCATCCAAATCAGGCTTAGCGGTTTCACACCACACGAGATCAGCATACGGCGCGTAAGCGAGACCGCGTGAAATCGCTTGCTCAATCCCAGCATTCACGCGATAGAAACCTTCTTGAGTACGCTCACCTTGGATAAAATCACGATCGTATGCGTCGCAATCCGAGGTCAGTAGATCCGCCGCGTTTGCATCAGTACGAGCAATGACCAAAGTGGTTGTCCCTGATACGTCAGCGGCCAAACGTGCCGCAATCAATTTTTGAACCGCTTCTTGAGTCGGAACCAGAACCTTGCCGCCCATGTGTCCGCATTTTTTTACTGACGCCAACTGATCTTCAAAGTGCACACCGGCCGCCCCTGCTTCAATCATCGACTTCATCAACTCGTAAGCATTGAGTACGCCACCAAAACCGGCTTCAGCATCAGCAACAATCGGTAAGAAGTAATCAATACCACCTTCATCTTCCGGTGATTTTCCGGCCGCCCACTGAATTTGATCGGCACGACGAAACGAGTTGTTGATGCGCTTGACCACCGATGGAACAGAATCGACTGGATAGAGCGATTGGTCTGGGTACATGGTGGAAGCGGTGTTGTTGTCTGCCGCTACTTGCCAGCCGGAGAGATAAATCGCCTCAATTCCCGCTTTGGCTTGTTGTACCGCTTGACCACCTGTCAATGCACCCAAACAGTTCACATAACCTTTTTTGGCACTGCCGTTAACCAGTGACCACAATTTATCAGCGCCACGTTGGGCCAAGGTGTTGGCTGGAGTGATTGAACCGCGCAGGTCAACCACTTCAGCAGCAGTATAAGTACGCTTTACATTTTTCCAGCGTGGGTTGGTTGCCCAATCTTTTTCTAGAGCTTCGATTTGTTGGCGGCGAGTTAATGTCATGGTCTATCCCTCTTATTTTGATGCGCAAGCGCACTGTCATCCTTTTCTCAGCAGTACGACCTATTCTGCTTTTGAAAACAGCTTCACGTTATTGGTTGTCAGTAATTGGTTATTAGTTATTGGTTTTAAATCTCATCAATCTAGGTAGTCATAACCCGGAACGGTGAGAAAATGAGTCAGCTCATCGCTGGTAGTTAAGCGAGCCATCAATTGTGCCGCTTCGCTAAATCGTCCTTGTGCAAATCGCTGCGTGCCGATTTCCTGTTTCACGACTTCAATTTCTTGCGCAAGATACTGCTCAAAAAGCGCTTTGGTAACAATCTGACCATTATCCAAGGCTTTTCCATGCTTGATCCATTGCCATATTGACGCTCGAGAAATCTCTGCGGTCGCCGCATCTTCCATCAAACCATAAATGGGGACACAGCCATTGCCGGAGATCCATGCTTCGATGTACTGAAGTGCAACTCGAATATTATGACGCATGCCCTGCTCGGTACGTTCCCCTTCACATGGGGTCAACAGCTCATTGGCATGAATCGGCGCATCAGACAGACGCGTAACATCTAATTGGTTACAACGCTCGCCCAGTACTTGGTCAAAGACCGCTTTTGCCGTATCCGCTAAACCGGGATGGGCAACCCAAGTACCGTCATGACCATTATTGGCTTCAAGTAATTTATCGTGATGAATTTTATCGAGAACCAACTGATTTTCTTGGGGATCTTTAGCTGGAATGAACGCGGCCATACCGCCCATCGCAAATGCGCCACGCTTATGACAGGTATAGATCAGCAAGCGTGAATAAGCGTTAAGAAACGGCTTTTCCATTGTGACAACTTGGCGATCTGGTAGCACCCGATCCGGATAATTTTTCAATGTCTTGATATAACTGAAAATGTAATCCCAGCGGCCACAATTTAAGCCGACAATGTGTTCTTTAAGCGAGAACAATATTTCGTCCATCTCGAACACGGCGGGTAAGGTTTCAATCAATACGGTGGCTTTAATGGTGCCAGTTTCTAACCCAAAATACTCTTCGGTAAAATGGAAAACGTCACTCCACCACTTTGCTTCTTGATAGGCCTGAAGTTTTGGAAGATAAAAATAAGGGCCACTGCCTTTTTTAAGCAATGATTTATAGTTGTTGTAAAAGTAGAGTGCAAAATCAAACAGCGAACCCGGAATACTTTGCCCTGCATATTTAACATGCTTTTCTTTAAGGTGCAGACCGCGTACCCGACAAATGAGCACCGCTGGGTTATCTTTAAGCTGGTAGCACTTACCATTGTCAGGATTGGTATAGCTAATGGTTCCTTCAATGGCATCACGCAAATTGACTTGCCCATCCAGCACTTTATCCCATGCTGGTGACATCGAATCCTCAAAATCCGCCATGAACACTTTGACGTTAGCATTCAATGCATTGATCACCATTTTTCGGTCGGTTGGCCCCGTAATCTCCACTCGACGATCTTGTAAATCGTGTGGGATACCGAGAATTTTCCAGCTTCCTTCGCGAATATCTTGCGTATCCTTGAGAAAATCCGGCAGTTCTCCGTTATCAATACGTGTTTGTCGCTCTTCTCGTGCATCCAGCAGCGAATCAACACGGCTTGCAAATTTAGCACACAGAGTGGACAAGAAGATTTGGGCTTCTGAAGGGAAAATAGCTTGGTGATGTGGGCCAACGGCACCAACAACCTCAAGCTTGGCTTCGTGGTGTTCTTTGCTGAGTGCTAACTCTGTTTCTGGGGTCTGTGCAAACATAACGCTCTTCCTTAAAACCATTTCAACTACATTTGTAATTTAAAAACCACAAATTCAAATGCTCATTTTTTGCTATCCACTGACTTATCTCTACCGACACTTTCTCTCAGTCAATCCAATATTTCAAGCCTAACCAAGCTAGACACAAGTCTTACAAAACCTTATTAAACCTTACATCAACTCATCATTCAGCAAAAGAGACAAAGTTAATGAAAGGTTAAAAACAAAGTTTTATCCCGTTTCAAACCTATGTTTGATTTCCTTGTTAAATATGAAAGTTATTACGTTATTTAATTACAAAATTAAAAAGGCAGATTTTAGTTTTAAACAGAAGTTCGAAATGATGTGAGACGCAGTAAGGCTT
>NZ_CAWNJO010000094.1:0-10614 GCF_963874835.1 Vibrio sp. V12_P9A6T4
CGCATTAGCATCCTATATTACATATTGGAATTATATTGTAAATTACAAATTGGAGTTTTTTGGGTTTTTTACAAGACAGGGATGTCTGATTGTTACAATTTGGGCAATAAAAAACCGCCTTGCTTGGCGGTTCGTATCTAGTGGGAGGTTGCTAAAAGAGTTTTAACTTTGCATCAATAACAACACCGATAATTTTACAGTTACCATTAACGGCGATGGCGTTATAGGAGGGGTTGAGCGGTTTTAAGTACTTCTGACCAGCATCAATAACTAGTTTTTTGAATGTTGCTTCATTCACATCAGTCAGCTTGGCCACAACCAGAGAGCCGTTCTGATGATCTCGTTCTGTATCAACAAGAACAAGGGTGCCTTCCGGGAAACTTACCCCTACGCCAGATGTCATAGAGTCACCTTCGACTCTTAACCAAAAGCAGCGTTCACTAGTTCGTTCAGTCGTTTCATACCACTCATTAATTTCCTCAGCTGTATAAGGCTCAATTGCTTCTGACCACATTCCTGCTTGTACTGAACTTAAAACGGGGAAAGACTTCTGATATGAAGGCTGTATTTCGAGACGTGAAATATTCGCCCAAGCTTCATCGGGATACTCAACTAATCCATCAGAATTTAGAGTGAAATGGTCTAGCCCTACGATTTTCATCATAGAGGCTATCTCTTCGATACTCGGCTTACGATTTCCACCCAGCCAATGAGCAATCGCGCTTTGGGATTTATCCAAGCGCTCTGCAAGCACAGCTTGAGTGATGCCGTTATCTTTCATTCTGGCCTTAACCAGATCTTTCCAATTCATCTTCATAGCGATGATTATTACTTAATGTAATCACACTTTAAACATCCAAAATGTAATTTATCTTGTTTTTGTTAATTCCATTTTGTAATCTTCATGCGTGTTTCTATGGAGGCAAAATGTTTACATGACCAATATCAAGCAGATTCTTAAAAACATTGGCAAGTCACAGGGATTGCTTGCGAAAAGTATCGGTATTTCCCAGGGAGCCGTAAATCACTATGCCAATGGTAATCGTAAGCCTAGCTACGAAATGGCATGGAAAATTGTTAAAGCTCTGAATGAACTAGGAGCAAGTTGTTCATTTGATGATGTTTTTCCTGAGCCGGGTTTTGAGGTGCGGCAGGAAGCAGAGTGTGGTTAGTCGTTGATCTTTCAAGCTAACAGCAGATTTAGAGGTGAAGAGCATGAGAACAAACTCATTTTGGGTCACGGTGGAGCAGCTTGCCTGCATCACAGTGAATACCTGCCGAG
Organism: Vibrio sp. V12_P9A6T4; assembly: GCF_963874835.1. NCBI lineage: Bacteria > Pseudomonadati > Pseudomonadota > Gammaproteobacteria > Vibrionales > Vibrionaceae > Vibrio > Vibrio sp. V12_P9A6T4. Next base: position 1,283 of record NZ_CAWNJO010000094.1, read on the forward strand.
TAGCGTTATCGCAGGGGCAGGAGACATTAACTTTTGAGAGGGATCAAATCCAGCGATTGAAGGAGAAGTGTGAGCACTACCTTCGGGTATTAGATGAGGAAAGAGAGTTGGCTTTAAACCGCGGCAACGGTTTAAAGCCGAGTGAAAAGTCTTGCGAGGAAATTTCACATACCACTTCGGAGAAGCAGTGATGGGAAGAATAGCATTAAGAGCTCGGATTGAGAATCTTCAATGGCGTCTGTTTAAGGTTGAGCAAGGTCGGCAAACCGAGATCACTTACGACGAAATGGCCGATCTTTATGAAGCTAAGCGTCTGTATGTCAAAGCTGTCTATGAGGGATTAGTCCGTGGTTAGAAACGTGATGTCATGTTTTCCCTACCGAATGCTCTGTGAGTGGATTTTGCTGGTGGCGAGCCTACTTCATCACTTGCTCATTACAAGGGAGTGGGCTTGTTTCCATTATCAATTGGGAACAATTCGTAGCCTGCTGGTGGCTTTGGGATGGTTGAGCGTTGAGGTAAGACGATGTCAGTCAAGGTAATGAGCTATGTATGGGATATATCTCTTTTCAAGGGCTCTGACAAGCTCATTATGCTTTGTCTGGCGGATCATGCTGATGATGCAGGTGTGTGCTGGCCTTCCATTGAAACCATCGCTCGCAAAAGTGGCGTCTCACCGACTACAGTCAAAGCAACCTTGAAGAAATTGGAAGCAGGCGGCTGGATTGTAAAACGAAACCAGTTCAAAAAAGCTGATTCAGGTCGATTGGTGCGATCCAATAACCAGTACCAATTGCCAGTGAAGCGATTGAAGTCTACCGCGGATGAACTGACGGATTTCGAACAGTCGTATTTCGTCCATTCAAAATTCGAACATTCGAAATACGAACAGACGAATTTACCTGAGGGGGTAGGTCAGATCCCGGCTGGGGGTAGGTCGGATTTCGGCCATAAACCATCAATAGATCCATTATTAGATCCGTCAGAAGGTGATGCCCCGCCTTTCAGCCCTCAAACAGATCTAAATTTGGATCCAGTTGTGTTTGAAATTCCACTCAAGGGTAAACATGTTTCGCACCCGGTAACGCAATCTCAGGTGGTGGAATGGCGCTCACTCTATCCTGCCGTCGATATTGCGCAGCAGCTTCGTAACATGATTGGTTGGTGTCAGGCGAACCCAACACGGCAGAAAACCGTGCAGGGGATCCAGCGCTTTATCCATGCTTGGCTTTGCAAAGAGCAAGACAAGGGACGAATGGTTGCCGTGTCTCAGGCTGCGCCGAAGTCCATAGATGATGCGCAGTTGTTGAAGCGAAAGATCCAGCAAATTGAAATCGATATTAATAACGAGAACGTCGCGCTGATTTCTTTCAAGCAGCGTAAGTCCGACGCATCTGATCAGGCTGCGCAGTCGGCTGAGCGCAAAATCAAGGCCATGATGGCTCAACGAGAAAGCTGGCTGCGAGAGCTTTCGATGCGAGCGGATGATTAGTGGTGTGATGAGCCCGCTACGTTTTGCCGTTTTCAGACCATATTCTCAGAGTAAGGAGTCACGACAGTGAGTAAAAAGCTTGAGCTTTTAACACGATTAAGCGCCGCAAGAACCATGAAATGGGAAGAATCTATCAGTAAAAATGGACCGACCAAAGAGCAGCTTCTCGGAGCTATGGGCTTAGCAAAGCGCGATAACCCTATTGGCATGGCGATCCTCAATGCCAAATACTTGCATTGTGCTTATTCGCTGGCAGTACTGAGGGATTGTCTTGGCTCACTTGAGGTCCATCGTTTAGAGATAAGCTTGGCTCCGAATGAGCTTAAACACTTGCATTATCTGGTTATGGCGGATGTGCTGAATGTTCCCATAGACAGTCAGCAAGCACGATTAGCTTCAGTTTGGCGTCGATATAGCGCCTACGCAGCGCGGACTCAGAAATCGATTGGAATACTCAGCAAAGCAATGCGATCGATGGAACGAGCGATAGAGATCAAAACCAGTCAATTTGAGTGCAGTCGTTTACAGGCCAACATTGCGTCACACCAAATGCGCATTGATGCGCAGAAGCAGTTATTGGCCGATTACGCGCAGAAAAAAGCCACTGAATCAGCAAAATGTCCGCGTTGCAAAGCCACTGGTGTTATTCCCAAAACGCAGCGATCTTGTGACAGTTGTGATGGAATGGGGGAGTTTCGAACGACCGAAGCCGATTGGAAAGCTTCTTTATTGACTGCGGCTTTGCAGACTCACAAAGAGCTCATCACTCGCTATTGGCCTGCGATTCTTCGCCTACTTCAAGAGTGGAAAACTCAGTTGTATCGGCATGAAGCTGAGGCACTTTCGACGCTTGAAAAGCGCTTATTTGCCGAGTTTGAAGATTGAGCAAACTCGATCCGCTGATTGATATGACAAGGTAATTGCGGTAGATTTTCCAACAATAGCGAGGCTGCATCTTTTGATGCGGCCTTTTTTTATTGCTCGCGATTGGGAGCCTTAATGGTGGCAAAACGAGATTGGAAAGCGCTGCAACAAGAGTACAAACTCGCGTTTGAACAAACAGGCATCACAATCAAAGCGTGGTGCGATCAAAACCACATCAATTACAACACGGCGCGTCGATATCTGCAGGTGTTGAGTTCGACACTGGAAAACAGCGAAAACCCAGCAAAAAACGTTCAATCCCCACGTGCTATCATTTCTTCGTCCGATGTGGAACGGCTCGCTCAATGTGATCAGTTAGGAGAAGGTAGGGAAGAAAAGCGCGGAAAATCAAAAGGTAATGGTAAAAAAGCGCCAGTGATCAGTGAAAGTGATCAGTTCACTGATCACGTGACTGATCAAAACTCACCGAAACCGACGCATGCGCAATTTTTACAGCGTGTTTTGCATCTAGATACGACTCATCAACGCGATGAGAGCGGGCGGTTTATTCATGGCAACCAGTGCTCGACCAAACACAATGGCTATGCGCAGCGCTTAAATGATCCGGATGCCATTTTTGATGCGGCTAACTCGGATATCGACCACGAGATTGTGTTTTGTCGGGCGCGAGTGCTGAAAGCCATGGAAACCTACCAGAAGATTGGAGCCGAGCTCGGTAAGGAAGGCTTAGCGTTGGCCGAGCGTGTCAAACTGTATGAGCTCTACGTTAGCACCGACAACATTGTGGACAGAAACATGGCGCGCGTGGAATCTCTGCTGCGAACCAAAGCACAGGTTAAGAAAACGGAATTGGAAGCCGAGCGGATTGCACAAGAGTCAGCAGGGCTTGGAACTGCGATTGCCGACATTGTGCAAGAAATTCAAGAAATGGGTTCGGACGGGTTTGTATTGAATGATTAACCTTGGTTCAGTAACCCAAGAGAAGATAAGCGCGCAGGATCGCGCTTTTCTTTTTTCTCGGCTGAGCAATAAGTGGTGGCGGCTCAATCATCTTTACAAAATAGAGAATGAAGATGGCGAGCTGGTGACGTTCAAGCTTCGCCCTGCCCAAGCATTGTTGTTTAAGATGATGGGCTATCGCAACATTATCCTAAAAGCGCGCCAGCTTGGTTTTTCGACCGCAATTGATATCTACCTACTCGATGAAGCGCTATTCAATAAACGGCTTAAGTGCGGCATCGTCGCGCAGGACAAACAAGCCGCGGGGGAGATTTTCAGAACTAAAGTGGAAGTGCCTTATGACAACCTTCCGGCATGGCTTAAAGCGGCAATCCCAACCGAAGAGCGTAAGAGTGGAGCCAACGGTGGACGCATGGTGTTTAAGAACGGCTCAAGTATTCAGGTCGCCACCTCCTTTCGCTCCGGTACTGTGCAGCGCTTGCATATTTCTGAGCATGGCAAAATTTGTGCGAAGTACCCACACAAAGCCAAAGAGGTGAAAACCGGTACGCTTAACGCTATTCACCAGAATGCGATCTGTTTTATTGAGTCGACGGCAGAAGGGGTCGGGGGCGATTTTTATACCATGTGCATGCGCGCTATGGAGCAAGCCAAAAGTGGGGTAGAGCTGAGCCGCGAGGATTATCAGTTTCATTTTTTCGCATGGTGGCAAGATCCGAAATACCGCTCAAAAGTGCCGATGAATGGGCTCGTTGTGCCGAAAGTGATGGCTGAGTACTTTACTGGAGTCGAAAAATCGATGGGCTGCCAGCTCGATGATGAGCAAAAGCAGTGGTATCTCGAAAAAGAAGCCATGCAGGGCGAGGAGATGAAACAGGAATTCCCGTCCACGCCGCTGGAGGCGTTTTTAACCTCAGGGCGTCGGGTGTTCAATCCTGCCCATATTATGGCCGCGGAAGCGGATGTTTTTGCCCCCTTCTTGGTGTATGACCTTGAGCCTATGACGGGAAACCTAACTCGGGTGCACTCGATAGAGAGTCACGATCCGCTTCGCATGCAGCGTAATGCGATGAACCTTTTGCTGATGTGGGAAATGTTCGATGAGGATGAAGAGTATGCACTGGGTGTGGATATTGCCGAAGGGCTAGAGCATGGCGACCGCAGTAGTATTGATGTTGTGAAAAAATCCGATGGTGAGCAAGTGGCCCACTGGTTTGGCTATATCGATGCTGAGTTATTGGCTTATCTGGTTAAACATATCGCGATTTTATACGGCAACGCTTACGTGATGCCTGAGCGCAATAACCACGGCCATGCCTTTATTCAAAAGCTTCGAGAAATCTACCCCACACCCTACATCTATTCAGAGCAATACCTAGATCGTGACAACGATGATGAGACGGTCAAGCTCGGCTGGTTAACCACCAAACAATCCAAACCTATCCTCACGGAAGGTATGAAGACGCTCTTTCAAAACGGCGTATCTGGCATTCGTTGGATGGGGACTATTTCGGAATACCACAGCTATGTGTACGACAAAAAGGGAGCGATGAACGCTCAGGAAGGGTGTTTTGATGACCAAGTGATGAGTCATATGCTCGCCCAAGAAGCCCGTGCACGTATGCCAAAGCGTGTGAAGTCAGAAGACCTCAAACGCGATCCTTCTAACAATCATTGGCAGACAAAATGATGCAACACGCAAAACTCGATACTTTTATGCTGCGTATCCTCTCCGATATTGATGGCCAACCTGACTGGCGCAGTGCTGCCAAAGTTGCCACTGCCTACTACGATGGCGATCAGCTTGATCCGAGAGTCAAAGATAAGCTTAAACAGCGTGGCCAGCCCACTACAATCCATAACCTGATTGCGCCGACCATTGATGGTGTCCTCGGGATGGAAGCCAAAACCCGCACCGACCTTTTGGTGTGCGCAGATGATCCCGATGAACAAATGGAGCTGATGGCGGAAGCCGTGAATGCCGAGTTTTCGGATGCGGCGCGGCTAGGGCGGCTTGATAAAGCACGCTCAGAGGCGTATGGCTCACAAATCAAAGCGGGCGTTGGCTTTGTTGAGGCATACCGTAATCCCAACCCGTTCGGGCCTAAGTACAAAATCAAACTTATCCCTCGTGATGAAGTGTTCTGGGACTGGTTCTCCACTGAACCGGATTGGAGCGATTGTCGCTGGGTGATGCGTATGCGCTGGATTGATATTGATGAACTCGCGAGTTTGGTTCCCAATAAATCTAAGGTGCTGGAATACGCGAAAAAGGATTGGCGTGGGTTTGTTGATGTTGAAAACCTCGAAGGGCTCGATCCACTGTTGACCAGTGCGCATGAAGCGTTTAATCACTGGTCACGCGATCATTCGGAGTACTTATCCCATAACCGCGAGCGTATTCGTTTGCAGATTGTGTATGTGCGTCATATTGAACGCAAAGCCGTGCTTGAAACCCAAGATGGGCGAGTGATGGAGTTTGACCCGAACGATCTGACTCATGCGATGGCACTGGCGATGGAGAGAGCCACACTGCGGCAGGCTCAAGTGAGCCGAATTAAAGAAGAGTGGTACGCCGGGATGTATCACTTATTAAGCCGTGACTGTGCCGCGCCTAATGGCATGTTTCCCATTGTGCCATTCTGGGGATTTCGCAAAGACGCCAGTGGTGAACCCTATGGTCTGATTGCTCGGGCCATTCCGGCGCAAGATGAAGTCAACTTTAGGCGCATTAAATTGACGTGGTTACTGCAGGCCAAACGAGTCTTAATGGATGAAGATGCCACCAATATGAGCCAACAACAGATTTTAGAAGAGGTTGAACGACCCGATGGCCTGATTAAGCTCAACCCACAGCGGAAAAACCAAAAATCCATCAGCGAAGTGTTTCAGGTTCAGCAAGATTTCAATATCGCCGCGCAGCAATTTAATGTAATGCAGGATTCGATGAAGCTTATCCAAGATACCATGGGTGTTTATGGTGCTTTCTTGGGGCAAGAATCCAACGCGACCAGTGGGATTGCGATTGCCAATCTGGTTGAGCAGGGGGCGACAACGCTTGCCGAAATCAACGATAACTACAACTTTGGATCGCAGCTATTGGGTGAGCTGCTACTGGGTTACATCCTTGAGGATATGCGTGAGCAGCACAATAAAGCGATTGTGATCAACCGTAATGACAAGCGAAAGCGCAAAACTGTAGTGATGAACCAAGTCGATGAACAAGGGCTACTGACCAATGATTTAACCCGCTTACGCGCCCATATTGCGCTGGCTCCCATTCAGCAAACCGCTGCTTACAAATCGCAGTTGGCAGAGCGAATGATGATGATCACCGCGCAGTTGCCGCCAGAAGTACAAATCACCGTGATTGATTTAGTGCTGGAGCTTACCGATGTGCCGAACAAGCAAGAGTTTATGGAGCGTGTCCGAGCGGCGCTTAATATTGAAAAAGAGCCGGAGGATATGACAGAGGAAGAGCAGGCCGAGTTAGCCGCGCAAAAGCAGCAGGAGCAACAGCTTCAGCAAAAGCAGCTTGAGTTGCAGATGCGTGAAATGGAGGCCAAGGTCCTCAAACTGGAAAGCGAAGCAAAGAACATCATGGCCAAGGCGCAGCGCGAAGAAGGTTTAACCGATAGCCAGCGCTACGACAATGCCAAAACCCAAGCCGAAACCAAGCAGATCTTGCAAGAAATCGAAAGCCTCAACCTCGAAATGAGTCAAATGCAAAGCCAGATGCTGCAGACGGTAGAAGCCATGATTGAACAGATGTAGAAGGTTCGATTTGAAAGTGTATTGATTACAGAAGCTTGGACAAACACCTCTCAAATGCTCGATGAGAGGACGGGGAAATTTGTAACTTAGTAGCGTTTTTAAATTGCTTTTTCGCGATTTCAATATAAAAATAATACTGTATATAAACACAGTGAACTTATATGAAAGTCATACCTATTTACGCGAGTGCGGGCATTACAGGGTTTGAAAGTCCTGCAACTGAATACAAACAACTCTCCATTGATCTTGATGGTTTACTTATCCAGCATCCGAGCGCCACTTTTATTGGTAAAGCGAGTGGCGATTCTATGCAAGGAGTGGGGATATTTGATGGCGATTTGCTGATTGTTGATCGTCATCTTGAAGCTATGAATCACGATGTGATTGTTGCGAATTTTAATGGAGAGTTTGTATGTAAGATCCTTGACATTCGTCGTCGATTATTGCTCTCTGCAAATGAAAAAATTCAACCTGTGGCTATCCACGATTTTGACACCTTCTCTTTAGAAGGCGTTGTGGTTAGCTCCATTCGTTTCCATCGAAGTAATCAGATATTGAGTGATCAGTGATGTTTGCTTTAGTCGATGCCAACTCGTTTTACTGCAGTGCTGAACAAGTCTTTCGTCCTGATTGGCGAGGAAAGCCCGTCATAGTATTATCAAACAACGATGGTTGTGTTGTGGCTGCGAACCGCCAAGCAAAGGAAGCGGGTGTTGAGAAGTTTAAACCCTACTTTCAGGTTAAAGCGCTTTGTGAGCAAAAAGGCGTTATTGCACTTTCATCAAACTATGAATTGTATGCCGACTTATCGTCAAAGATGATGCAGGTGATCGGGAGGTTCGCGTCCGAGCAACACATATACAGCATTGATGAGTCGTTTTTATCTTTTGGACATTTATATCCTTCTGTCTCGTGTTTTAAAAAATTAGGCATGGAACTTAGGCGTACAGTATGGCGTGAGTGCCGTCTTCCTGTGAGTGTTGGCTTTGGGAGTACATTAACACTCGCGAAAGTGGCTAACCATGCCGCAAAAAAATTGGATGCTTATCAAGGTGTTTGTGTACTTGATAATGAAAAAGAGCGTCAAATAGTGTTATCTCAATTACGAGCGGTTGATGTGTGGGGCATAGGTCGTAAACTTGGACAGCGCCTACAGCTAATGGGCATTAAAACAGCTTTACAACTGGCTAACTATCCTCCTGCACTCATTAGGAAGGAGTTTAACGTTGAGGTGGAACGTACAGTTCGTGAGTTGAATGGACAAAGATGTAAAGGATGGGATGTAGCTCAAGCTGATAAGAAACAAATTTTCTCTACACGTAGTGCAGGACAGCGAATTACAGATATTGAGTTGCTGAAACAAGTCTTGTGTAAACATGCCAATATTGCCTCTTATAAGGCCCGCCAACAAAAATCACTCTGCCGAGTCATGCTCTGTTTTGCAAATAGCTCTCCCTTTGATGAGTCTTCCGTTGTGCGTAGAGCGATTCATAGGTTTGCTTATCCGACATCCGATGTGACTCAACTGACCGAGGTTGCATCTTCACTCGCTGAGCAACTGTTTCAGAAAGATGTTCGGTTTTATAAGATTGGGGTGGGTTTGCTTGACCTTGTTGATGGGCAACATGAGCAATCGGATTTATTCAATCCAACTCCGAATAACCTTGCGTTGATGCATGTCTACGATACCCTAAATGGCCGGTATGGGAGTGATACCCTTTTTTTGGCGGCGCAGGGTATCACTCAGAAATGGGCAATGCGGCGTGATATGTTGACTCCACAGTACACAACGCGTTGGCAAGATTTACCAAAAATCAAATGCTGACAGTGTGGGTTATGTTTTGCCTGCATTGTCTGATCTTGGCTTTGCTAAGTAATGAGCCAATGCGATTTGCCCTGAATAGCTTTTGCCCCTTTTCTTTAGAGTAGATACATATCACTAAACAGGCGTGTACATATTAACCAACATTTTCTAATGTTAGATGCTGGTATGTAATCACTTTCATTTAAGGTCAATACGGATTGTGGTGGCAACGTTATCTACAAAATCACATACCCGAACGGCAAGTTTATAGAAAAGCGCATATGTCTCTAAATAAAACGGAATATATTCTAAAAAGCATTAGTAAGATAAAGAACAAAAAATGGGAGTTTTTTATTGTCATCCCTAAACCACCGCCTTGGGCGGTGGTGATTGAACCTTGGGGCTATTGCCCGAAGG
>NZ_CAWNJO010000095.1:0-10291 GCF_963874835.1 Vibrio sp. V12_P9A6T4
CCTCATAAGTTAACAGGTGACATTATGACAAAACATACAAGACGACTATTTAGCGCAGAATTTAAGTTAGAAGCAGCGCAGCTAGTCTTAGACCAAAATTACTCAGTGACGGAAGCAGCCCAAGCCATGAATGTGGGCAAGTCCACGATGGATAAATGGGTTCGCCAGCTTAGAGAAGAACGCCAAGGGAAAACACCGAAAGCTTCACCTATGACCCCTGAGCAAATAGAAATTCGGGAATTGAAAAAGAAGCTGGCTCGCCTTGAAGAGCATAATGAAATACTAAAAAAAGCCACGGCTCTCTTGATGTCGGACTCACTGAACAATTCTTGACAATCAAGAAACTCAAGCAGAGCCACAGCGTAAAAATATTATGCGAAGTCTTCAATGTTCATCGAAGTAGTTATCACTATTGGCTTAAACGCCCAGCGTTAATTAATGCGGAAACAATAAAACTGCGCAGCTTGGTCAGTGAGGCTCATGCCGCAAGCAATGGCTCTGCGGGAGCGAGAACCATTGCAGATATAGTCACAAATCAGGGTGTAAAGCTGAGCCGATACCGAGCAACAAAGCTTATGAGAACGCTTGGTTTAGTGAGCTGCCAAGAGCCAAAGCATCGCTACAGAAAGGCTTCACAAGAACATATTGACGTTCCAAATCACTTAGGTCGTCAGTTTGCGGTTACCGCCCCAAATGAGGTCTGGGCTGGTGATGTTACGTATATTTGGACAGGTAATCGGTGGATGTATTTAGCAGTTGTTATCGATCTTTTTGCCCGAAAAGTGATTGGTTGGTCGATGTCTTTGTCGCCTGATAGTCAGTTGACAGGCAAAGCTCTTTCGATGGCTTATGAGTCTCGTGGTAAGCCTAAAGGTGTTATGTTCCATAGCGATCAAGGCAGTCATTATACTAGCCGTAAATACCGTCAATTGCTGTGGCGTTTTCAAATAAAACAGAGTTTATCTCGCCGAGGAAATTGTTGGGATGATGCGCCGATGGAGCGCTTCTTTAGAAGTCTGAAAACGGAATGGGTGCAAACTGTGGGTTACCGTAGCTTCGCTGAGGCTCAACAAGAGGTTACCCGTTACATTATCGGATATTACTGCCAACTCAGACCACATCAGTATAACGGTGGTTTAACTCCCAATGAATCAGAACGATTATATTGGGAAAACTCTAAAACCGTGGCCAATTTTAGTTGACCACTACACATCGTTGTCATCAACAACCCTATCATTCGGCTCAAGTTTTTCTTGCTGAAATGCTGACTTCCGATGAAAACTCGAAAATGATTTATTAGGCATAACAACCCAATTCAAATTCAGACTCGAGTGACAGAGGCGTCTCTAAGCTTGTTTGGAGTAAGTTTCGTGAGAGCAAATCACACAGGAACGGTAATATTTTTCTTCCATTTAGGCCAAGATGGTGTCCTAAACTCTTTGCGGTTTGGGTACCATTCAATTTAAAGGTGGCAAGGAGAGTTTGATGAAAGTGATTCAAGTTATCTCTTGAAGCATATCGATGCAAAAGCTTAAGGTTGCTAAATATGACCTCATCCAGTATTTCTTCCTCTGTAACCAGCTCTAGCTCCAAACCTGACTCAAACGCACCTTGAACTTTTGCTTCCCATTCACATTGAAATTCCTCTTTTGAGCTTTCCATATCGGACTTTACTTCGTACAACTTAAATTCACCGGTATCAAATTGAACTAGAAAGTCTGGAACATAAGTATGGATCTTACCATTGAGACAGTATGAAAATCTTATCGGCCGAGAACAAAAGCGAATGATGCTGCGCTCAAAATCAAAATGATAACAAGCAGCACATTCTAAAAAAGATTCTACTGTAACTCTTTCTCCCATATTAGCACTGACGTAACCGTGTATGTTTTTCCCACGTGATTTAGTTAAGTTTCGAGCAGGCGTAGCAAATGCACTTTCAAGTGCAATCAGGGTGACAGTAGAAGGGGAAGGTAGATCGGACATAATATTGCCTCTTCACGATTTTGTCGTAAACTTACCTAAGTCTCGACTATGAAGAGGCAATATCAAATTATGGTTGTTTCAACATTTTCCGAAGAGTTGGAAGTTTACTCTTTACCGTAAACGTTGTTCTCTTGCTCTTGTACACGGATAAATGTAGTGCGCTTAGTTAACTCTTTTAACTTAGCTGCACCGACATAAGTACAAGTTGAACGCACACCACCAAGAATATCAGAGATGGTGTCGTGAACGCTGCCACGGAAAGGTAGCAATACGGTTTTGCCTTCCGCTGCGCGGTATTTTGCAACGCCGCCAGAGTGCTTCGCCATTGCAGACTGTGACGACATGCCGTAAAACTTCATGTAGCTCACGCCATCTTTTTCAAACACTTCGCCGCCAGACTCTTCATGGCCTGCTAGCATGCCACCAAGCATGACAAAATCAGCGCCACCACCAAAGGCTTTAGAAACGTCACCTGCGCATGTGCAGCCACCATCACCAATGATACACCCGCCTAATCCATGCGCCGCATCGGCACATTCAATAATGGCTGAAAGCTGAGGATAACCAACACCTGTTTTCACGCGAGTGGTACAAACCGAGCCCGGGCCGATACCAACTTTTACGATATCCGCACCCGCTAGAATGAGCTCTTCGCACATGTCTCCGGTGACAACATTACCAGCTGAGATCACTTTATCTGGAAATTGCGCACGCACGCGTTGTACGTAATCGACCAAGTGCTCAGAGTAGCCGTTAGCAATATCAACACAAATGAAAATCAGATCGTCACTAAGCGCCATGATATCTTTGGTTTTTTGAAAATCAGCATCAGATGTGCCAGTTGAAACCATCACATGCTTAAGTGTTGATGCATCGGCGTTTTTAACAAACTCAGCCCAATCAGCTACTGAGTAATGTTTATGAACCGCTGTCATTACCTCATGTTCAGCAAGTGATTTTGCCATAGCAAAACTGCCTACCGAGTCCATATTCGCCGCAATAACAGGCACGCCGGACCATTGACGCCCACTATGCTTGAATGTAAAATCGCGGGTTAAATTTACTTGAGAACGGCTTTTTAGTGTTGAACGCTTAGGGCGAAACAGGACATCTTTAAAACCTAACTTAAGTTCTTGTTCGATACGCATTATGTAATTCCTTGATTAATTGACCATTTGTGTCTCTTTTGCAGAGTGCGTAGTACCTTCGTTGGCAGACGTCAGTACATTTTGGACACAAAAAAACCGGAGCGTTGGCAGACGCTCCGGTTTTCAGCATTATAGGCCCGGATTTCTTATCGGCAAGTCTGATATTTGCATTTTTTTTGTGGTACTATCTCGAAACTTTCATATCCGACACTTCTCAAGTCCATCTCTCTCAAATACTCATCGTGTAAATTTTTATTTTTCAATACGTTATTAAAGAACGCATCATTTTAGCGAAAGCTTTCATACAATAAGCAAACGTTACCTTGTTCAGCATTGCGCCGAAAACGTGAGAGAAATCACGCTCACAAAAGAGGTGACTCAGACATTTCTATCGGCGATTTTTACAGATTGTGGTGAATGTTTATCATTAATCCGTCCGTTTTCGATTTTAGTGACATCCCCCCGCAACTCCTACCATCCCAAAGACATAGTTATTTTGTGGTTTATTTTCTGTGATATTAGGCGTATTTATAGTGAAAATTATAAGTCTAATTAGGAAGAGAACATGATCAACATTGCATTTTTCAGCGCAAAATCTTATGACGCGAGTTCTTTCTCAGAGGTCAGTGATACAAAAATCTTCTCGCTGCACTTTCACGATTTTCGACTCACCCCAACCACAGCTAAAATGGCCCAAGGATGCACTGTGGTGTGTGCCTTTGTGAATGACGACTTAAGTCGCCCAGTATTGAGCCAATTGTATGAAAATGGGACGAGGCTTATCGCAATGCGCTGTGCCGGATTTGATAAAGTCGATCTCGATGCCGCAAAAGAGCTGGGTATTCAAGTGGTGCGAGTGCCCGCATATTCACCAGAATCGGTGGCAGAGCACACGGTAGGAATGATGATGTGTTTGAATCGCCGCTTTCACAAGGCGTACCAACGTACCCGAGACGCTAACTTCTCATTAGAGGGGTTGGTCGGGTTTAACTTCTTCGGTAAAACCGCGGGAGTTGTTGGCACAGGAAAAATTGGTATTGCCACAATGCGCATTTTGAAAGGGTTGGGAATGAATGTACTGTGCTTCGACCCTTATCAGAACCCTCTGGCGATTGAACTCGGTGCAACTTACTGCAGCCTTGAGGAAATCTACCAACAAAGTGATGTGATTACGCTTCACTGCCCAATGTCGCCAGAGAACTACCATTTACTCAACAGTCACGCATTTTCCCAAATGAAAGATGGCGTGATGATTGTAAACACCAGCCGAGGTGAATTACTCGATTCAGTTGCAGCAATTGAAGCACTGAAACAAGGTCGTATCGGCGCTCTTGGTTTAGATGTTTACGACAATGAAAAGGATCTTTTCTTCCAAGATAAGTCGAATGATGTGATTGTCGATGATGTATTCAGACGCCTATCGGCTTGCCACAATGTACTATTTACGGGACATCAAGCCTTTTTGACTGAAGATGCACTACACAATATCGCTCAGACAACTTTGGATAACATTCGTGCCTTTGCAAACAATCAACGTTGCGGAAATGAGCTTGTAACGCTTGATTAATTAAACCCATCGATAATATGAAGCCTCCTTGATGAAACACCAAAAGGAGGCTTCGAAATCATCAACACCCTGATTCTATCAACGTATTTGTAAAGAGGCTAACGCTTCAGATGTGGCATCCTGTATTGATAAAAACAATGAGTTAATTTTACCCGTCGTGGTTCGCATCGGGTTTAAAGTAATGCTTTGGTACATATATTCGGCTTGCTGAGTGACAGGGCGAACATTACGACATTTGAAGAGATATGGGCGCTGCTGCCAAGTAATAAAACTACGACAACCTAAGTCATACACAGGTTTAGTTTTGAGCTTAAACCACTCTTGGGGGATTTCAGGAAACAGTTCAAAAATGGTTTTACCAATCGCATCGTGCCCTTGAATACCGCTGTGGTGTGTCATGAATCCATTCCACACTTGCACTTCGTAATCACGATTAATCACGATCAGCCCCATATCGACATTCTGCACCATATCCACCATCCAGTGGAACTGTTCAAATTCTGCAGGGAGATTCATCGTTAAAAATCCTCCATCAAGTACGCTAATTTACTGTCTAGCAACGGAAGAGACTCATCGACAAACATAAAGAGCAAGTCACAGCGGATCGTCGTTTGATCAATGTTGTAGCTCACTTCAAACGTCATCGTTTTTTTAAATGATCCAGCGGTGGAATTGATCACAGAGTCAATGGAGATGTGTTGCCCAAGCAATACTGGAGAGCTTTGAAAAAAACGCACCTCCGATTGCTCGCCTAATCCATTCAGAAAAGAACCAACTAATATGTTTGATACATCCATTAACAGTTCTAATTCTTCAAGCTCTTCACTGTCTGCTGGCACTTTCATTAATTTTTTCAGATCAGAAACACTGGAATCACTCAAGAGCACCAGTGCTTCACCTGCAATGCCTTCACCGCTAAAGCCTTGACATACACCAGAAACTTGATCATTTTCCGCCAAGTCACGAAGTGCCATATGTAGCTCACTCACTTCAAAAATATTGACGTTTGGTAGCGGTAAATGAACAAATACATCAAAGTGCCGCGCCAGAGCATCAGCTGCTCGACCAATCGAAACGTTCGCAACTTCCATATAGATGTCACGACGTTTTAAGATGGGTAGTTCAACGGAGATAGGCGTAACGATACGAGGCTGTGTTGGCGGTTCGACTAACTCTCGTAGTACGCTATTTAACACGTCCTTATCAATCGGCTTTTGAATAAAAGCACGCGCCCCTAACGCCAATACTCGCTCTTTCGCTTTCGGCTGTATATCACCAGAAACAACAACAACAGGCGTTGTCATCCCTCTGCGTTGCATCTCTTCTAGCGTTCCGTAGCCGTCCAGTTCAGGCATAGTTAAATCGAGGAACATTAATTTAAAATCATGCTCTTCAAGATTTTTGATGCCATCTAAACCATGGACTGCGAAAGTAATATCGGCGTTTAGAGAGGCGGGAAGTGAACGAGCCATCTGCTTCCGAGCCAGTGCAGAGTCATCACAGATGAGTACGGGGAAAGACATGTAATCACCTTCTATTTATTAATTCGATAAATAGAGTGTATACCTAAACCTCGCGTAGATGCGAGTTGCGCAAAAAATTAATTAAAAAGTTTTAGGGATTATAAAAGGCTACACACTCAAGCGAAACATCGGTTAGCAAACAGCAATGTTCGCTCATTTCAACCTCATAGTGAGGGCCAGAAGGTCAGTACAGCAATCCGCAACACAATAGCGGTAACAATGACTGCCACTCCCAAGCGGTACCACTTATATTCCTCAATTGACATGGGAATGCGACGATAAAACATCGTGATGACACCTTTCCAGTCATGGCTACGTTTACCATACCGCACAATACTCGTCAGAATAAAAATGATGCCCAGTATTAAGATAACTTTCTCTGCCCAAAATAATCCGATGCCCATAGTACTTCCTTGTTCAGGAGATAAATAATCATTGCCAACAGTGTATATCGAAAAGATGAGCACCACTCTTGGACAAAAGTCTAAAGTGCAAAAGCACCAAAAGGGCCCAGTGAGGAAGCCCTTTTGCATTAACAGAAATAATTTAGTTCACTATCACATTAACCATCTTACGCGTAAGTTACGCATAAAGACGCTATGTATTAAGTGCGCTACGCGTGATGCGCCGTTGTTTTAGAGATTGCAGATGTTAATTTATCTCGATAACTGAACCAGAGGTATGTCACGACAATAGAGAAGAAGAGATACGACAAAGCAAAGATAAAAGGCGATGTGATCAATTGCACCGATATCCCCCACGCAACACCAATAATGGTCACTGTCAATTTAGCAAGAAGCCCACAGATGAGAAGAAAAAGGGCAAACTCCGGCACTTTAGTACTTCGAAACGCAAACCAGTAACAACTGCCTACTGCGAGTGACGCGATGTAAAGCCCAAGCAAAAATGAATGAAAGTGATCAGCAGAGGCCACACCCGCCGAGACAGACGCCATTAAAATCAGTATTAGTTTCATGTTGTAAACCTCTCTTTTTATGAGAAAGTATCCATTCATTTTCGAAAACTCAGTTTACATACATTTTCCTCCATTAAATAAGAATTTCAAGTTCAAAAAACAAGCAATTTTTCCTTATTGGCTTAGAATAAAACAATTGTTAATCAGTGGTTAACAACAGAAAACCCGAAAATTAGATGGGACATGGCATTACCCAAAAAAACACTTCAAAATGGAACTAATTGTAACAATTATTTAACCGAGTAAATATTTCATTGAAAGTGCAAATTTGTGATGTGTACAGCGCAACGTTCCGAGTTGTCGCCAAAACAACTTGAAGATGCTATTTGATAGGGAAAAATTTCCTCAGTTTTGAGGAGAGTCATTCAGCCCAAAAAGAGAGCCATTAAATAGGAAAGTAAACCTAACCCTTCTCCTCACTCAATGAACGCTGGCCAGTAATAAACGGCTTCAACCATCGAACTCATCTGACCACTAACTCTGGCTAAAACTTCAACTATGTCAATGGGTAATAGAATAGTAATGTTAATTTCAAGCCTCATCATAAGAAAATGCAACATAGAGCATAAAACCTAACAATTTTAAGAAAGTTTTTCGAGTTTTATCGAGTTATGATTGACAAGATAAAAGTTTGAACTAGACTTTGCACTAGCTAGAAAGCAGTTCTTTGTATACACATACGTCTCGTTGGATTACTTGTAACTCCCCCGTCGTGTCGTACGCAATAGCAATCTACTTTTCCACGCTATCCGCGCCGTATTCGGCTGTAAAATTTTTTTTGATTTTGGGTATAAAAATGGCTAACACAGTTACTGGTACAGTAAAATGGTTCAACGAAACTAAAGGTTTCGGTTTCATTCAACAAGAAAACGGTCCAGACGTATTCGCACACTTCAGCCAAATTAAAGGTGACGGTTTCCGCACTCTTGCTGAAGGTCAAAAGGTAGAGTTTGAAGTAGCTCAAGGTCAAAAAGGCCCTCAAGCTGAAAACATCCGCCTAGTATAATTTTTTACTAAGTATTCTAATAGCCAGCAATTTGCTGGCTATTTTCGTTTTTACCTCTTGGCATTCTTCCAATGGCTCTTAAACCGACAATCTATAAGTTCCGTATTGCGCTGACGGATACTAATCGCGATCATTATGACTCTTTAAATCTCACCATTGCTCAACATCCTTCAGAAAGCAACGAACGAATGATGGCGCGCATTTTGGCGTTTTGTCTTAATGCTTCACCCGAGCTAACATTCACTAGAGGACTTTCTTCCATTGAAGAACCTGATCTCTGGCTAAAATCATTAGATGACCAAATTCAGCTCTGGATTGAAGTCGGAGAACCCGATGCTGATCGCATTAAAAAAGCCACACGGCTTGCACAACAGGTGAAAGTCTACAGCTTTAACACGAAATCACAGGTTTGGTGGGAGCAGAACAAGGGAAAGTTCTCTCACCTCAATGTCGATCTATTTCGCTTTGATGCTGCAGCGATTGAAAAACTCTCTACTTCCTTGAACCGAGGTATGGATATTTCAGTGATGATTAGTGGGTCTTCTATCTTTATTGATAGCGATAGCCATTCCGATGAAATTACTTGGCAAGCACTACAAATAAAAAGTGAGCATTAATTCCCAGCTCACTTTTCAGTATCTATACCCAAACAACTTGAAGTTGCAGGTAGACGGCAAGTGAGCTCATCCCCATGAGCATAGATGAACTATGTGATTGGGGTAAGCGAACGTAACCAACACCGCTGCAGCTTTAAATGGGAAGGGTATAGGCCCTTAAAAGAGCCTAGATTGAGATAAAGCTTTATACTTTATAAATAGGCGTGTGGACCAAAGACTTCGTAATGGATACGCTCTCTTGCTACGCCAAGCAATTCAAGCTGCTCAACAATGAACTGCATAAAACTGACGGGGCCACAGATATAAAAATCCCCCTGTGTTAGCGGCAGTTGCTCGCAAACTTCATGCAAGATCATAGAACCTTGCTTGACTGGTGTTTGCTCACTTTCCAGATACCAGACCACTTGCTGCCATGATGGATGCACCGCCATTAATGTCGCGGTTTCATCAATAAAGGAGTGTTGTGATAAATTGTTGCAAGCATGCAGATACGTCACCTCTTTTTTTCCTACTGACGCAAGCTGTTGAAGTATGGCTTGCATCGGTGTTGCCCCGACACCTGCAGAGATAAGTACAACGGGAGCGAGCTTCTCAACATAGAAAAAATCTCCCGCTGGCGCATAAAGTTTCACTCGACTGCCTTTTTCAACATAATCATGTAAATAGTTAGAGACTGTCCCAGGATGTTCAGTATCCACGCCTTCACGCTTCACAGAAATGCGGTAGTTTTTTCCATTAGGTTTTTGTGACAAGGAATATTGACGAATTTCACTGTATGGCGCACCTTCCGGCTTAAGTTCAACCCCAATATACTGACCTACCTGATAATCTAATACCGCTTTACCATCAGCAGGCTCAAAGATAAAGCTAGTGACGAATTCAGACTCTTTCACTTTATCTTGCAACACAAACTCACGCGCATTCTCCCAACCACCGATCGCCTGCTTACGCTGTAAGTACAACTCTCCTTCTCTATCAATGAAGACTTGCGCTAAAAAGAGATAAGCCGCCGTCCATGCTGCTTCAACGTCAGGAGTAAAGGCATCGGCAGCAAGCTCTCGCAACGTTTCAATAAGGTGATGACCGACGATTTGATAGTGCTCTGGCTGAATGTTAAAGCTGGTGTGCTTTTGGGCAATACGTTCCACTGCACTGGTTAATGCGGCGAGATTTTCAATATTTTTCGCATACGCGGCAATCGCCTCAAACAGTGCAACGCCCTGACGGCCAGTATGTTGATGGGTCATATTAAAAATATCTTTTAGCTCAGGATTGTGAGTAAACATTCTCTGATAGAAATGAGCTGTAAGCGCTGGCCCGGCAGATTCAAGCAAAGGAATGGTACTTTTGACAATGGCGATGTGTTGATTATTGAGCATATTGAGCTTTCTCCTCAGATTTTATAAATGGCGAATTAGATTCGCTCTGATACTGAAGCTTGTATAGCACAAAGCATACCAACATTAAA
>NZ_CAWNJO010000096.1:0-10008 GCF_963874835.1 Vibrio sp. V12_P9A6T4
GTGGTGGCTTTATTTTGATTAGTAAAATAAAGATGTAATTGTGATTTTCATCACTTTTGGTTCTTTAATTTTTAATAATTAAAGTGAAAGTGTGATTTTAATCTCTTTTTTATTAAAAGTTAAAATTCAAAAAGTATGATATTGATCGATTAAATATTGTTGACAAGTTGTATTTTTGTTTTTTGTTGTAAATTTACATGTCAATTTAATGACCATGATCACGAAGAAATGATTTGTAAGCTAGGATTTATGAGGGGCTGATCACGAAAAACCCGTCGTCAGTTCCAGAATGAAATTGTGTGGTAAATTGATTGTGTACTAAGCAATCAACGGTTTTTCGCAGAACCGTTACAACAACAATATTCATCAGAACATCGAACGGGGAATCCACATGATATCACCAGATGCAAAGATCAAGATACAAAATTTTGGTCGCTTCTTATCTAACATGGTTATGCCAAACATTGGCGCGTTTATCGCGTGGGGCTTTATAACCGCACTATTTATCCCAACGGGTTGGCTACCGAATGAAACGTTAGCGTCTATGGTTGGGCCGATGATTACTTACTTATTACCACTGCTGATTGGTTACACGGGTGGTAAATTGGTTGGTGGAGAACGTGGCGCTGTTGTCGGTGCTATCACCACAATGGGTGTGATTGTCGGAACAGATATCCCCATGTTCATGGGAGCCATGATGGTTGGCCCTATGGGTGGTTGGGCGATCAAAACCTTTGACCAACGTGTTGAAGGTAAAGTAAAAAGCGGTTTTGAGATGTTGGTAAACAACTTCTCGGCAGGCATTATTGGTATGCTTGGCGCAATCTTGGCGTTTTACCTTATTGGGCCATTTGTCAAAGTGCTCTCTGGTGGTTTAGCGGCAGGCGTAAACTTCTTAGTTTCAGCACACCTTTTACCACTGACTTCTATTTTTGTTGAACCCGCGAAGATCTTGTTCCTTAACAACGCGATTAACCACGGTATTTTCTCACCGTTAGGTATTCAACAAGCCAGTGAAATGGGTCAGTCAATCTTCTTCTTGATTGAAGCAAACCCTGGCCCCGGTCTCGGTATTTTGTTGGCTTACATGGTGTTTGGTAAAGGTACAGCACGTCAAACAGCTGGTGGCGCTTCCATCATTCACTTCTTCGGCGGCATCCATGAGATTTATTTCCCATACATACTGATGAATCCACGTCTGATTCTTGCAGCGATTGCTGGTGGTATGACAGGGGTATTCATTTTGACTCTCTTTAATGCAGGTATTGTTTCTCCAGCGTCTCCTGGCTCTATCTTTGCAGTGCTACTGATGACACAGAAAGGATCGATTGTTGGCGTATTATGCTCAATATTTGGTGCGGCAGGTGTGTCCTTTACCGTTGCGTCATTATTGATGAAAGCACAGAGCAGCACCGAGGAAGAAGGTGATGAAGCGGCGTTAGAAAAAGCCACATCACAAATGAAAGAGATGAAATCGAGCGCAAAGGGCAATGTGACGGCGGCTTCTCAAAAAAGCAATATTGATTTAGCCAACGTGAAAAGCATTATTGTTGCTTGCGATGCGGGTATGGGTTCAAGCGCGATGGGCGCAAGCATGCTGCGTAAAAAAATCAAAGATGCGGGCTTAGCGATTCACGTCACTAACCTTGCCATCAATAGTTTGCCGGAGAACGCAGAAATCGTGATTACTCATAAAGACCTGACTGGCCGCGCACGCACACATGCACCCAGTGCACAGCATATTTCACTGAGCAACTTTTTAGACAGTGAAATGTACAACCAGCTTGTGACTAAGCTTTTGGCAGCTCAACGCCCTAAGGCGGCGAATGATAGCGATGTGGTTAAAGTATCCATCCTCGCTGCGAATGACGACAGCTTTGAAATTCAAAAACCGTCCGTTTTTCAAATCCAAAAAGAAAACATTCACTTAGGTTTGAATGCCGCTAATAAAGAAGAAGCCATTCGTTTCGCTGGCAATAAGTTAGTTGAGCTTGGCTATGCGGAGCCTGAGTATGTTGATGCCATGTTTGAACGTGAGAAAATGGTATCCACTTATCTTGGAGAATCGATTGCCGTTCCTCATGGCACCGTCGCCGCCAAAGACCGTGTGATTAAAACGGGTATTGTGATTTGCCAATATCCTGCTGGTGTGCAGTTTACGGACGACCAAGATGGCGTAGCGAAACTGGTTATCGGTATTGCCGCCAAAAATGATGAACATATTCAAGTTATTACCACCATTACCAACGCACTCGATGAGCCTGATGCTATCGAGAAACTCACCTCAACCAGAGACGTGAGCGATATCTTGGCCATCCTATCGGGTAACCAAGCAGCGTAACGCTTTTGCTCCTGAGGCAAAACGAGGTCGGCTGTTCCCCTATACTGCTGACCTCACCTCAATTGAAGTATTAAGCGCTCTTTTCTCTTTTAGATAAGTTTTTGGTAGGTAAGATTATGAAAAATGCAGTACATTTTGGCGCGGGTAACATTGGTCGTGGTTTTATTGGTAAATTATTGGCCGATGCAGACATTGAAGTGACTTTTGCCGATGTAAATGAACCTTTGGTCGATCAATTGAGTCATCGTCAAGAATACAAAGTAAAGGTAGTGGGTTCTGAGTGCAAAATTGATACTGTCACTCATGTCACTGCGGTGAATTCAGCCAGTGATGATGTGATTGATCGCATTGTAAAAACGGATTTGGTCACCACAGCTGTCGGCCCTGCAGTGCTTGATATCATTGCGAAAACGATCGCCAAAGGTATCACCAAAAGATTTGAAGCGGGCAATGAACAGCCACTCAATGTGATCGCTTGTGAAAACATGGTTCGCGGTACAACACACCTGAAAGGCGAAGTGTATAAATATCTAGACCCATCGCTGCATGCTAAAACCGATGAGTTAATTGGTTTTGTCGATTCCGCGGTGGATCGCATTGTGCCACCTGTCGAAGCAGCAAACGATGACCCGTTGGCCGTGACGGTTGAAAGTTTCAGCGAATGGATTGTTGATGAGCAGCAATTTAAAGGTGAGATCCCCAATATTGAAGGGATGGAAAAAACCAATAATCTGATGGCTTTTGTTGAGCGTAAACTCTTCACCCTAAATACAGGGCACTGCATTACCGCCTATTTGGGTTGTTTGAGTGGTCATAAGACGATTCGTGAAGCGATTGAAGATCCTGCAATTCGTCAGCAAGTGAAGCAAGCCATGCACGAAAGCGGTGAAGTACTCATTCGTCGTTACGGTTTTGACCGTGAATTGCACGCCGCTTATATCGAAAAAATATTGAGCCGCTTTGCCAACCCATATTTGGTGGATGAAGTGGATCGCGTTGGTCGTCAGCCAATACGAAAATTAGGCCCCAATGATAGATTAATCAAGCCATTACTCGGTACAATCGAGTACGGTGTTGAAAACAAAACGCTATTGAAAGGGATTGCGGCGGCCCTTAAATATACCAACGACAGCGATCCTCAAGCAGTCGAGCTTCAAACATCATTGAACCAATATGGCGTATGTAAAACACTGGCCCATTACACAGGGTTAGATGAGCAGAGCGAGCAGGTTAAGCAAATTGAAGCGATCTACAAACAGCTTTAATCACATAAATACTTTGGAGGGCGCTAATGCCCTCCCTTTATAACAACAATTAGTACAGCGTATGGCAGATAGAATTAACGAAAGCGATATAATTGAACGACTGAATAGTGCCCATTCGGTGCGCGGATTCTTTATTACGACGGTTGAAGTGTTCAATGAGGCGATTGACGCATTAATGCAACGCATTTTTCGCAAAGATAACTTCGCTGTCCAATCAGTAGTTGGCCCTCTATTGCAAGATTCTGGACCACTCGGCAACTTGTCTGTCAGGCTAAAACTGCTGTTTGGCCTTGGGGTATTACCTGATGATGTTTACCACGATATTGAAGATATCATCAAACTGCGTAATCAACTCAATAGTGATGGTGCTGAATACGAGTTCACCGACCCGAAAATTTTGGTGCCGATAAAAAAGCTCCATTTGGTGGCCAAAATGGGCATGGTGCAGTTGGAAGTATTGGAACCGGATGGCGACATTGAACTGGATTTTTACCAGCTTCAACTTCAGCGTCAGCAACAAATCATCAAATCCGGGCTCTCATTGGCGATTGTCGAAATTTGCAATGAACTGAACAAAGAGAGCCCATTTTAGCCTCATCCCAGACAGGCAAGGATTGCCTTTTCAATGAGTTCTACACCTCCCTTTTTAATCTTCTTGTGTTAGCCTAACCTTCATCTAACGAAAAGAGATTTGATGATGAAAATTGGCATTATTGGTCTAGGTGATATCGCGCAAAAGGCGTATCTTCCGGTCATCACACAGCGCCCAGATTTAGAATTGGTATTTTGTACTCGTAATCCAGCTCTTGTTACGCAGCTAGCGCAGCGTTACCGCATTTCAGAGAATTGCACGGATTATCGAGAGCTACTTGGCTATAACGTTGATGCGGTTATGATCCATGCGGCGACCTCGGCTCACCCTCAAATCGCCCAATTTTTCCTTGAACACGGAATTCCAACCTTTGTTGATAAGCCGCTAGCCGACAGTGCAAGCGCCTGTGAAATGTTGTATGAGCTTGCAGAAAAGCATCGTCAACCCTTGTATGTAGGGTTTAATCGCCGACATATTCCGCTCTATAACCAACACCTAAATGCAGTGCAAACTGGTAATAGAAACGACTTACGTTCGCTTCGTTGGGAAAAGCACCGCTATGATCTGCCCGGTGATGTGCGCACCTTTATCTTTGATGATTTTATCCATCCGCTAGACAGCGTAAACGTGAATGCTAAAGCCACATTGGATGATGCTTATATTACCTATCAGCAGCATCAAGGTCAGTTATCCCGCTTGGATGTTCAATGGCAACACGGCGAAAGTTTGCTGCATGCCTCAATGAATCGCCAGTTCGGCATAACCGCTGAGCGAGTCAGCGCGAGCTTTGTGAATGAAGGTTTTGAGTTTGACTCGTTTACACAAGGAAAACGTTGGCATCAAGGGCAAGAGCAAGCCCTTAGTTTAAAAGATTGGACGCCAATGCTGACCAGTAAAGGCTTTAGCGCCATGATTGACGATTGGATTGGCGTGATAAACAGCGGAAAGCTGGCTTCAGAAGTGGTGGCACGTAACTTGGCCTCGCACCAGCTGGCAGAGGCGCTGTGTCATTATATTGCGAAGCAAATTCGTTAAAACAAAGCGTGATTGAGTAGTAAGTGGACACCAATACTTGCGGCGTAGCCTGTTGCAATAATCGGTGTCCATTTTAGATGGCCTACAAAGGTGTATTTGCCGTGTGCAGCGCCCATCAGAGCCACTCCAGCGGCTGAGCCAATCGAGAGTAAACTGCCGCCGACGCCCGCTGTTAATGTGACGAGCAGCCAGTTTCCTGTGGACATATCGGGTTCCATCGTCAGTACTGCAAACATGACGGGAATGTTATCGACAATCGCCGAAAGAAACCCAATCATCACGTTTGCCCATATGGGGTTCCATTGGCTATACATCACTTCCGAGATCAAGCCTAAATAACCCAGTAAGCTTAGCCCTCCTACGCACATGACCACCCCGTAGAAAAACAGTAGCGTATCCCATTCGGCGTGTGAAACTCGCTTAAAGACATCGAATGGCACCACAGAGCCAATACGTTTTAGGGCGGCCTCGTCATTATTTGCAATCGCAATTACGGTTTTTTTGGCCAGCGAAGTAGGTAAGGTTTTCCTGAGGAAGTAGCCAAAAAATTGTAAGTAAGCGAGCCCCATCATCATGCCTATCACGGGTGGAAAGCGCACCACAGCATGGAATGCTACGGCGGTAGCAATGGTTAACATGAAAAGTACGACAATACGGCGGGCTCCGCGTTTAAGCTCGACATGTTCATGCAGGGTGGTTGGCTTTTCCTTGGGCAGAAAAAATGACATCAGCAATGCAGGAACAAGGTAGTTGATCACAGAAGGGAGAAACAGAGAAAGGAACTGTGAAAATGGCACATGGCCCGCTTGCCAAACCATTAAGGTGGTGATGTCTCCAAAAGGGCTAAAAGCGCCTCCGGCGTTAGCCGCTACGACGATATTAATACAAGCAATGTTGATAAAACGTGGGTTGTTTCCTGCCACTTTTAGTACGACAGCGCACATCAACAGTGCGGTGGTTAGGTTATCGGCAATTGGCGAGATGAAAAATGCAAGTAGCCCCGTGATCCAAAAAAGAGCACGAAAATCAAAACCTTTTCCCACCATCCACGCTTGTAATGCATCAAATAATCGCCGCTCTTCCATTGCACTGATGTAGGTCATCGCGACTAACAGAAACAGCAATAATTCGGCGTATTCCAGCAAATTATGCTCTAGCGCATTTTTGGCAATCTCGGTTAATTCATACTGCTGATAAACATAACCAATCATGGCCCAAATTAAACCAGCTGCAAGTAACACAGGTTTAGACTTTCGTAGCTTAAGGTACTCCTCCATCATGACCAAAGTGTATGCCAGAGTAAAAATGACTAAAGAGGCATAACCAATCGTTGAGTGTGTTAGATCTAACGAATCGATATCGTTAGAGGAAGCGAGAGCGACTGAAGGAAAGAGTAAAGTGCAGAACAAAAGAAGCCATGTGCGTCGAGGTATCATTGTGTTCACTCCTAGAAAGTTAGGCTGATAAAATTCTAGATCTATTGAAGATAGTTCGGTGTGAGATAGCTCTGATCTGCTTGATTTTTAATCTTATTCTTGACCTGTAAAGCGAATAAAGAAAAACCCTGTAGCAATGGCGACAGGGTTTGATTTTGATGAGTGGAAGTGAAGAAAGTTAGGCTTGAGCTTTTGCTAAATGGACTTCTTCTTCTTTCACGCCAGCTTGTGGATCATTAAAGCGAGCTTCATCTAACGCACCTTCTGTTTTCGCCACAATAAGAGTCACACAGCTATCACCAGTAATATTGACTGCGGTGCGGATCATATCTAATAAGCGGTCAACACCCATAATCAAAGCAATACCTTCTAGTGGCAAGCCGACTTGGTTTAGCACCATCGCTAGCATGACAAGACCAACCCCCGGAACGCCTGCTGTACCAACAGAGGCTAGTGTTGCCGTGAGGATGACCATCACGTAGTCACCCATGGTTAGGTCGATATTGAACGCTTGGGCAATAAATGCTGTCGCAACGCCTTGCATGATCGCTGTGCCATCCATGTTAACGGTCGCACCTAGCGGAATGGTGAAAGAAGCTATCTTGTTATCAACCCCTAAGCGGTTTTTAGCCGTTTCCATGGTGACGGGTATAGTCGCATTGGAAGAGGCTGTAGAGAAAGCGAACATAATGGCATCTTCCATTTTACGGAAGAAGGTGATTGGACTTAAACCAGTAAAGCCTTTCAACATCAAACTATAGGTGACAAAACCGTGTAGCAGTAGGGTAACCGTCAGTACTACGAAGTATTCTGCGAGGTTCAAAATGGCACTTAAACCAAGGCTGGTGAACAATTTCGCCATCAGGAAAAATACGCCGTATGGAGCAAGGTTCATCAACAAGGCGACTAGTTTCATAATAACTTCGTTCAAGTCATTAAAAACGCCCGCAATACGCTCGCCCGGTTTACCCGCGGCACTGATGGCTATGCCAAATAGTACTGCAAAGACGATGACCTGCAGTGTTTTACCTTCTGCCATCGCGCTGATTGGGTTGGTCGGGAACATATCAATAAACACTTGGCCCAAAGAAGGGGCTTGCGCAGATTGGAATGAGCTTGCTGCGGTTAAATCGGCTCCGGACCCCGGTTGAAACACAGTGCCCATTGTCAGTGCCAGTGTGATGGCAATCGCAGTGGTTGCGATGTAAAAGGCTAGGGTTTTACCGCCCATGCGGCCAAGTGTGGTGAGATCTTTCAGTGAGCTCGTACCACAAACGAGAGAAACAAACACGAGGGGTACAACTAACATTTTTAAGCTGGCGATAAAGATTTTTCCGCCAACATCGAATAAGCCGTTAACGATATACGCGTCAACAAATCCGTTTTCAGCAAATAGGGCTCGAATGGCAAAGCCAGTCAAAATACCCGCTACCATACCTAAAATAACACGGCCGGTAAGCGACATCGGTTTTTTGGTATTCATTGTGAACACTCCTTTATTTTATGCACTTCGACATCATTTCAAAGCGTGCCGCAGGTTAGCAGGGCTGAGTGCAAATCAAAAAGTAAAATAATGTTAACGGTTAATTGCTGTGATCTTTATCACTTAAAACTGCCCATCTTTTACGTTTTTATAACCTATTTTTGGGTTTAAATTTTTATTTTTTATCATTTGGCAACACATGAGTCTTTTGTGTTAACAAATGTCACTATTCTCATCTAATGGTAATTCGCTAGTTTTCATTCAATTTTAAGCTCGTTTGGTTGCATATTTACCCATTAAGGTTGCTTTATATGAATAGGGTCTCAACGGCACTTTTATGTAGCATAAAAGGAAGGGCATGCAACACAAGTAGAGAAAGGAAGGAAAGTGATACTAAGTTGAATGTTATCGACTGAAAATCTTAACGTTTGAAGGAGGCTTGGCCTCCTTCAATGAAACGGTATGCTGGCCTTAGGCATAGATTATGCGAGCTTTTTATTTAACCAGTTATCAAGTGCCAATTTGCCAGCACCAGAGAAAACCAACGATACACTGGCTGCAAGCAGCGCAAGGCCAAACTCATAACCGTTATTAGCCATGAATAAGCCGTTACCTAAGTGTACAGAAGCGATTGCGACGATCATCGTAATAGAAAGAAGCAAGGCGGCAGGGCGAGTTAGTAAGCCAAGCAAAATGAATAGGCCCCCAAAGAATTCACCACTACCCGCTAAAAATGCCATCAACACACCTGGGTGTAAGCCAATTGAAGCCATCCATTGACCTGTGCCTTCTAATCCATATCCTCCAAACCAGCCAAAGAGTTTCTGCGCACCGTGCGCCATAAAAATGATGCCAATTGGGAAACGAAGCGCAAGCGCAGAAAATCCAGAAGTTGATGTGGTTAGTTGTTTCAATAGTGCTTTCATTAAAGTGTCCTCAGATTCATTAAAAGGTAGTAGGTGCTCAGCGGCTTCCTAGCTGTTGGAGCCAGTGTAGAGTGATTCGTAACCTGAGATAACTCACTCTGTTTGATGATTAAGTTCGAAAAAATTGAACAAGATTTATATAGTACTTTTCTTAGCGCGGGGAATGTTGTGACCTTCTATCTATGATGATTCATGCCGATTGATCGTCTGATATCCCCTTCCTACTTGAAGCTGCAGCGGTGTTGGTTACGTTCGCTCACTTCATCAAATCGTTTATCTATGCTTATGGGGGCAACTTACTTTCCAACCTACCTGCAACTTCAAGTTGTGTAGTTATATACAATATTATCATTTATATGGACACTAATAGCATTCGGATTGACCTGTATTTCATAGTAGTGTCTTTTCAAAGGAGCAGATAATGAATTAAAAAACGAAGAAGGTTACTAAAATAAACGGGCTACCTTTGGGTCGTTAGCTATATCTTTCTTTACAATGTCATCCATCATCTGTTTTCTCTTTCCCATGGTTTATAAAAAGTGTAAATATTAAAATAATGGAATAAGTGTCAAGAAATAATCAGATTTATGTCCGAATAGATAAATATCTTATTGTTTGGTCATTAGGGTAAATAGTGAATTACGTTTTGATAAAATACCAAATTAGTTGGTTTACAGTTCCAGCAAAGTGCTCAGCCATAGATTAAAGAGCTTCGAGAATGAAGGCTTTTTCCTTCCCATTGAAAGCTGTAGCGATGTTGACTACATTTTTAGCTATTGCTATGGGGTGCTCACTTGCCATATCGACCTGCAACTTCAAGTTGTTTAGTCATAGACAGCCTAAACTGTATTTTTGCGCTTTTAAGTGCCTTTTTCATAAGACTCGTCGTTATCAAGAGTACCATCTTCTTTAATTTTCTCTGTTTATTGC
>NZ_CAWNJO010000097.1:0-9578 GCF_963874835.1 Vibrio sp. V12_P9A6T4
CAAAAGTTTCGATATCAACGTTGATGGGAGTATTGAAAGGGCGTTCAGCAATCCGCTTGTTTAACAAGTTCCCACATATAAGAAAGAAACTGTGGGGTAATCATTTTTGGGCAAGGGGATACTTTGTTGACACAGTTGGTGTGAATGAAGAAATCATCAGGCGTTACGTAAGGCACCAAGACAAGAAAGATCAAGAATATGAGGCGCAGTTAGAGTTGAAGATAAACTAGCAGCGCAGGGATGCCCCCTTATAGGGGGCTATAAATCAAAGCCGCCTTCTAAGAAGGCGGATTTTTACAAGAATCAAGGTTAACCCTTTAAGGTTTTGGTATGGCTGTTCGCCATTGGCGCCATTCTGGTTTGGCTTCAGAATATAAGTAAAATGCTTGGCCTTGTTTAGCGATAGGCTGTAGCTGTTTTTGCTCTGGAGTGGCAAATGTAATTCCGCCTTTCATGATGCTGTCTAACGTGCCTGCTTTTATATTTGCACCAGATAAACCGATGGATACATCGACGCCAGAAGTGTTCCAAAATACGCTATTGCTGCGAACCAGATAAGCGAACTCTTTTTGGATTTCAATGGTAAACATGACGCGGTCTGCAAAGTCTCCTAGAGCAACATGGGTTACTTTGCCCACTTCCATTTCACGGTAGAGAACCGGGCTATCTTCAGTCACTGATCCTCGTGTTTCACTTTGTAAGGTGAATTCAATACCGAGTGCTTGTTGTGGCTGTTTTTCTAGTTCAAATTGATACTGCACATCGCCAAACCCAGGTTGGACCTCAATGCTGGAACTGAGTAAGTTTTGCAGATTTTCAACACCATTGAAGCCAATCTTAGTTTTCGCTACCCAAAAGTGAGAGCCATTTCTGGCAATGCCTAATGCGTAGCTAGGCTCAATTCTCGCTTGGAGTGTAACTTGGTTTGTCTTGAAATCGGGTGTTACAGAAACAACCTCTCCCACAGTGATATTGTTATATTTGATGGATGTTCCTAGCGTAATGCCAAAGGATGAATCGGCCGTTAAGATGATTTCTTGGCCCGCCTTACGTGCTTGATCGTAGCTGTCATAGAGCTTCCACAAATTCTGATCTTTGTTATCAATGCCTTGCAACGAATCAAATGCAATGCCTCCTTGAATTAATGTTTTTAAAGGAGCGGCTTTGACTTTTACGCCTGCAAGTGTTGCATTAATTTCGACGCCAGAACGGTTCCAAAAAACAGTTTGATTCGTAATCAGATGGCGATATTGATTCTCTATTTTGACCTCGATTTTCACACCTTCTTTCGTGAGCTTAAAGCCAAAAACACTGCCTACTTGAAGATTACGGTATAGGAGCGGGCTGCCCGGATTGATGGGAGGAAGCTCGTCGGCAAAAAGAGTCAGTGTCTGTGAGCCGCTTTGATTATATTTTGCAAGCTCAGCTAAGGATTTACTTTGATATAGCGGGTACTCATTACTCGCATTTTCAGCGCCTTCGCTGATGAAACTGATTGAGCCGGCGAGCAGTTGTTTGGCTGGAGGGATCGAAACATTAAGGCCTGATTCGGTGAGCTCCGCGGTGGCCGAGCCTGTAATGTAAAAACGATTCTGTGAGCGTATGAGTGATGAGTACTCTTCATCAATCAGCGTATTGAGCACAACACTGTCTTGCTGCAACTTTACGTCAATTACTGAACCTACCGAGATGCCTCGATACAAAATCTGGCTGCCCACATCTAAGCCATATGAGCTTTCAGCTGTAAGTTTGATAGCAATCGATTTTGCTTGTGACTGATTAAATTCAAATTGGCGAATTGCAGTGAAACTTCTGGCCTTTTCGCCCTTACCAGGAATGAGTGTCAAGTAATTCCCTTTGATCAAATTACCGATGTTCTCAACTCCAGAGAGTGAGACTTTGGCCTCTTCCAACACAAAACGGCTTCCCGAATTGAGCATATCACTAAAAGCCGGCTGGATAGCGGCAGAGGCGATGATCTGTTGGTGACTTTTACTGAGCTGCAATTCCGTGATTTGACCGACTTCTATTCCTCGGTAAATGATGGGGGCACCGGTTTGGTTAATATTATGCTGATCGGGTAGGGTGATTTTCACAGGGATACCACGCCCTGCGGTTTTTAAATCGCGATAGAGACTAAATTGGGTATTTTGTTCAACAGGCTCTCCACCGTCCGGTGAATCGACGGCAATTGAACCACCGATTAATGCACTTAAACTTTCTAAGCGGACGTCAACACCTTCAAAGCCAATGCTTGCACCAACACCGCTGACATTCCAAAAACGGCTTTCATTGGTAATAATGTGGCGATACTCGTCTTTTATCGAGGCTTGAATGAGTACCGACTTTGCATCGTCATCGAGTTTGTAGTTAAACACTTCACCAATCGGAATTTTTTTATAGACGATTTGTGAGCCAACAGAAATACCTCCGAGATCGCGAGCCTTTAGAGAAATGATAAGCCCTTGATTAGGCAGTAGATCAGAAGGTGCACCATCTAAAGCACTAAACACTTTATCGTGTTCAGCTGAACTATTTTCGTTACCCGGTTGAATCGCAATATAGTTTCCTGAAACCAACGCATCTAGGCCTGAAACGCCAGATAAACTGGCCGTTGGCTTCACTAACCAAAATCGGGTATTGTCATTGAGTAACTGAGTAGCTTCTGGATAAATATCGGCTTCCACATAGATGTTTTCTAATCCTTCGGACAGTTTAATATCTCTTACCATGCCGACTTCGAGCCCTTGGTAGCGAATTGTTGTTCGCCCTGCGACTAAGCCTTGTGCGTCCGAAAAATAGATCTGGATTCGTTCGCCAGCATCGTGAATGGCTTTAACGACTAACCAACCTGCGAGCGCCATGGTGAGTATGGGCAGTATCCACAAAGGTGAGATGCCCCTATTTCGCTTAACATCGGGAGTGTATGAGGGCTGGCTTGAAATTTGTTTACTCATGTGAAGGCTCGTTTTGGTCTGCGATTTCTGGGTAATTATCCCAGATGAGTCTTGGGTCCATACTTTCCGTGGCGAGCATGGTGAGTACAACCACCAAGCCAAAGGCAACGGCTCCATAACCGGGAGTGAAGTCGAGAATTTGACCGCGATCAACCAGTGTCAACATCATTGAGATGACAAACAGATCCATTACCGACCATTTGCCGATCCATTTAATCGCGAAATAAATGTTCATTCTCTGACGGTGGTAAACCGTTCGCTTAAATTTAATCGCCAGTAATAGATAGGTCAGGCCGAATATTTTTACAATAGGCACGATTATACTGGCCACAAAAATGATGATTGCAATTCCGACCATACCACTATTAATCAGTGACGCAACACCAGAGAAGATGGTGTCTTCTAATCGCTGTCCGTTGGTAATTAAAATCGATATTGGAATCAGGTTCGCGGGGAAAATAGCGACACTTGCTGCAATTAAATAGGCCCAAGTTCGTTGTATCGAGTTGGGTTTCCGGTGATATAATTTTTGCGCGCAACGCACGCAGTGCGTATTTTCTGGTTGTGAAAGATGGCAATGGTGGCAATGCACCTCTTTACGCTCGAAGGCATATTGATTCTCTGGCTGCCACGCTTGCCAATAGCGCCTTACGCTAACTCGAGTCGCTAACAATACGGTTGCCAGTTGCAGCAAAACTAAACCATACAACCCCACACCGATAAAAATGTCGGAATAATCTTGAAGTTTAAAACAAGATACCGCCACGCTGACTAAAAAAACATCGAGCATTACCCATGCTTTTAATCGCTGAATAATGATCAGTGAGCCACGCAGTAGATGAAACCATCGATAACGCAAGGCGATATGAGCGGTCACTACGGAACCACACACTAAAAGTGGCGCAATAGAGCTGCAAAATAGCACCAATAAAGCGAGCGCTCCAAAGCCCTCTTCAGCCAGCGCAAAGACACCGGATGGCAAGGTGGCGGGGATCATCACCCCAACCAAGCGAATACTGATGAATTCAAAAAAATGAGAGGGGATAAACAGTAACAAGCAAGTGATGGCGACGGCTAAATCCCCAGATAAAGAGGGAGACCCACCGCGGTACAGTTGGGTACCGCAGCGTGGACAATAGGCACTTTTTCCATGCTCAACCTCGACGAGATCAACGGCCAATTCACAGCCGTGACACAACCTCACGCCGTTAGGTGATTGTGGATGTTGAATAAGCGCTGAATGTTGAGACAAACAATCATCCTAATTTATTGTTACCCAATCACTAAACGTACGATTGGAGATTTCCATAAAGGGTCTGATATAACCCATCTTGCTCGACTAATTCTCGATGCGTACCCATTTGGCTAACTTGACCATCTTCCAGCACGTAAATTATATCGGCTTGTTTCACTGCCGAAAGGCGGTGCGCAACAATTAAAGTAGTTCGACCTTTCAAAAATCCAGTCAGAGCATTGTGCAATGCCGCTTCAGTTACCGTATCTAACGCGGATGTTGCTTCATCCAAAATAACAAATTTAGGATTGCTCAGTACCATCCGAGCGATGGCTAAACGTTGACGTTGTCCGCCCGACAAGCGAATACCATTTCGGCCAACTAGCGTTTCTAAACCGTCACTGAGATTCGCAGTCACATCATCCAGTTGTGCAATATGCAGCGCTTGCCATAATTCCTCTTCTGCATATTGACCGCCGAGGGTCAAATTATGCCTTAAGGTGTCGTTGAATAGTATAGGTTGTTGTAATACCACGGCAATGTTATCGCGAATAATATCAAAACTTATCTCTTCAGTGGTCGCACCATTAAAACGGATCTGCCCGGAATTGGGTTGATACACACCAATTAACAGTTGGATCAACGTGGATTTCCCACCACCACTTGCGCCAACCAACGCAACTTTTTTACCCGCCGGAATCGTGAGCGAGAGATCGTTGAGCACACTCTTTTCACTATCGTAGGCAAAATTAACGTGAGAAACCTCAACATCGACCTGGCGGTTATCCGTGAATGGGTTAATTTTGCAAATAGGGCGAGGCTCTTCCTCCAGTGCAAGCAGATCATTAATGCGATGGAAGGCCGCCTTTGCACTGTACCAAGAAAATTGAATACTCAGCAGTTCTTGCACTGGGCCTAACATAAACCACAAATAACCGAAAACGGCGAAAATTTGCCCTATGGTCAAGTCGCTAAAGACCACCATCAGCATCGCGACCGCTCTAAATAGCTCAAAACCAAGTAAAAACAGGAGAAATGAGACGCGCCCTGCAGCCTCTGATTGCCATGCATATTTGTCTGCATTCTCTCGGACTTGGTTGGCTTGCTGTTTGAGTTCATTGAGAAACTCTCGCTCTTTATTAGCGGCACGCAATTGATAAATGCCATCTAATGTTTCGACTAGCCGATTTTGAAAGCGTTCATACGCTTGGTTTTCTCGCTTTTTCAGATGTTTGACTTTGCTTCCGAGTTTACGTGAAAAGTAAATCACAATCGGGTTGACCAATAAAATAAACAGCCCTAAACGCCACTCAAGCCAGAGTAGAACACCCGCTGTGCCTAACACGGTCAGTAGGCTGATGATAAATTTACTGAGTGTGCTACCTATGAATTGATCAATGGTTTCGATGTCGGTGATTAAGTGAGCATTAATACCACCACTGCCTTTGGTTTCGTACTGCCTGATGCTTATCCGTCCTAATTTATCAATCATTTTGCAGCGCATTTGGTAGGTGATGGTTTTGGACACCAAAGTAAATTGACGGCTTTGAAGTATGTTGAGCGCTTGGCTGACGCTACGCATCAAGACCACTAGCAATAACGTGAGCGCAATATAGCCTGTTGGGTTTTGCATCGACGTCGGTAGAATAGTATTCATCATCGCCAAACCAGAAGCGGGTTTATTCAGCAGAACTTCGTCGACCATTAATGGCATTAATAGTGGAATAGGGACACTAACCAGCGTTGCAATAACCGCGATCGCATTGGCAAATAGAAGTGTAGGTCGATGTTTTTTTACTTGTTTTATTACCCAAGAGCGGCTAATAGTGTCATTGGAATTAGTCATTATGATGAGAATGCATCCTATTTATCGTGTGAGAAATTGTACGCTGTTCAAAAATAGATGTCTTCCGTTTTCAAAAGGTCGTTGAGTTTATATGAACATAGAAGAATACCGCCGTCTTACCAAGCAGGCGGTGGCACTGGTTGAATCTGAAACGGATTTAATCGCTAATCTTGCCAATTTGAGCGCCTTATTTAACATGGAGCTTGAAAATCTTAACTGGGTGGGTTTTTACCTAATAAAAGAAGAGCAACTGGTTCTCGGTCCCTTTCAAGGAAAACCAGCTTGTGTACGCATCCCCTTAGGAAAAGGTGTGTGTGGTACTGCGGCGGCGACTAACCGTATACAACGTGTTTATGATGTCCATGAGTTTGCTGGTCACATTGCTTGCGATGCTGCGAGCAATTCTGAGTTGGTGGTGCCATTTTCTATCAATGGTCAAGTGGTGGGAGTATTGGATATCGATAGCCCAACAATTGGCCGTTTTTCTGAAATTGATGAGAAAGGGATGGCAGAATTAATGATTGAGATAGAAAAGCTGCTCAATTCACACGCTAACAAGGCATAAATTGGTCATTGCCTGTGGTTTTTCGCATTTAGGTCACTATAATACCGAACATATTTATCTTAATGCCTCGCGGAAAGACCGCATAAACCAGGAATCCTCATGGAAAACACTGAAAAGTTAAAAAACAGCAAAGAAGTTATTGCGTACATTGCTGAATGTTTCCCTAAGTGCTTTACTTTAGAAGGTGAAGCAAAGCCTTTGAAAATTGGTATTTTTCAAGATCTTGCTGAACGCCTAAACGAAGACTCAAAAGTAAGTAAAACACAGCTGCGTGCTGCGTTAAGACAATACACGTCGTCATGGCGTTATCTACATGGTGTTAAACTAGGTGCAACTCGTGTTGACCTTGATGGCAACCCATGTGGAGAGTTAGAAGAAGAACATGTAGAGCACGCACAAGCCGCATTGGCAGAAAGTAAAGCTCGAGTACAGGCTCGTCGTAAAGAGCAAGGACAAAAAGCACGCGAAGAGGCAAAAGCGAAGCAGCCAAAAGCGAAAAAGCCTCAAGCACAAGCTCGTCGTCCTCAAGCGAAAGCGCCAAAAGCTGAAAAACCTGTCGAGACGCGCGCTTTAAATGCTGATGAAATGATCACTGGCAAACAAGTGAACGTAAACATGGGTAAAGGAAACATGGCTGCGACCATTGTTGAAGTTAATAAGGAAGATGTGCGCGTTCAACTTGTCAACGGCCTACAAATGGTTGTGAAAGCGGAGCACTTGCGCGCATAAAGGAGAAATTCCTACGCATGAAATGCCGTTCAAAATTAACGTTGATCGCTGCTGGCCTATGGCTAGCAGCGTCATCCGTTCAGGCCTTAGAAGCCACTCTTAGCAAAGAAGATTTACCTCTTCTTGCCCCAGAAATGCAGCATGAAACGGCGAGTAAGCGTGTGACTTCCCGTTTTACTCGTTCTCATTACAAACACTTCAACTTGAATGACGATTTCTCGCAAGCTATCTTCAATCGTTATCTCGAACTGCTCGACTACAACCGCAATATCTTTACTCAGAGCGATATTGATTCCTTTCATACGTGGTCGACACAACTTGATGATCAACTCAAGGCTGGCAATAACCAAATTGCATTTGATGTTTATAACTTATCAATGCAAAAGCGCTTTGAGCGTTTTCAATATGCGCTTTCTCTGCTCGACAAAGAAATTACATTTGAAGCCGATGAATCGATGGAACTTGATCGCTCAAAAGCAGCTTGGCCGAAAGATAAAACCGAGCTCGATAAGTTATGGCAGCAACGTGTCAAATATGATGCACTGAACTTAAAGCTTACGGGTAAAGAGTGGCCGGAAATTAAAGAAACGCTAGGCAAGCGTTATAATAACGCGATCAAACGTCTGTCTCAGACCCACAGCGAAGATGTATTTCAGCTTTATATGAATGCTTTCGCGCGTGAAGTTGATCCGCATACTAGTTATCTCTCTCCACGTAATGCCGAGCAGTTCCAATCAGAAATGAATCTTTCATTGGAAGGGATTGGTGCTGTACTGCAAATGACCGACGACTACACCATCATTCGTTCGTTAGTTGCGGGTGGTCCTGCCTCAAATAGCAAGCAGTTGGGTGAAGGCGATCGTATTATTGGTGTGGGCCAAGATGGCAAAGAGATGGTTGATGTTATCGGCTGGCGTTTAGATGATGTCGTACAACTGATCAAAGGCCCGAAAGGCACTAAGGTGAAGTTGCAAGTTTTGCCGGAAGGTAAAGACGCTAAAAGTCACGTTGTCACTATTGTTCGAGACAAAATTCGTTTAGAAGATCGAGCGGTTAAATCAAAAATCATCGAGAAAAATGGCAAGAAAATCGGCGTGCTTGAAGTCCCTAGCTTCTATGTCGGTTTAGCGCAAGACACGGACAAATTGCTGACTGAACTGAAGCAGAAAAAAGTGGATGGCGTGATCGTCGATTTGCGTAATAACGGTGGGGGTGCATTAACGGAAGCGACGGCATTATCCGGCTTATTTATTGAAAGCGGTCCGGTTGTGCAAGTTCGCGATAGCTATGGACGAGTAAACGTTAATAGTGACACGGATGGAAAAATCAGTTATCAGGGTCCTATGACGGTATTGGTGAATCGCTACAGCGCATCAGCCTCAGAAATTTTTGCAGCGGCAATGCAAGATTATGGACGAGCGATCATTGTTGGCGAAAACTCATTCGGTAAGGGAACGGTTCAACAGCATCGCTCGTTGAATCATATCTACGACTTGTTTGATAAAGAATTAGGCTACGTTCAATATACGATTCAGAAATTTTATCGTATTGATGGTGGTAGTACGCAGAATAAAGGTGTGGTGCCTGATATTGCGTTACCCACTGCGATTGAAGCAAAAGATACCGGTGAGAGCGTTGAACCTAATGCGCTTCCTTGGGATCAAATTGAGCGAGCTAAATACGACAAGTTACAAGCTAATGAAAAACTGATTGCTAAGTTATCTGCGCAGCATCAAGCTCGTATTGCCAACGATATGGAGTTCGGCTTCATTAACGAGGATATTGCAAAGTATAAAGCGGAGAAAGATGACAACACAATTTCTCTCAATGAATCTGTGCGTAAGCAAGAAAGTGACAAGGCAGATGAATTGCGTTTGGCGCGGATTAACATGCGACAAGTCGCCAATGGTTTGAAGCCCTATAAAACCTTGCAAGATGTGCCTAAAGATTATGAAGCTCCAGATGTTTATTTAGAAGAAGCAGTGGCGATCACTGTTGATATGCTAAATTAGCAACCAGTAGCAATGAAAAGCGAGCCTTAGTGCTCTAATGCCGATCAGTTAAGACTTTAATCGGCAGATCAGTTGAATGATCCTACCTTTATGTAAAAATCCGATAGACCCTGTTTATCGGATTTTTTTATGCACGTTTCTCAAGCCCTCGATATCATCAACAGTTATAAACCCAATCAAGTTGAAACACTCGCAGACCTCTTGCCCATTGGGCTCATCAATCGTGCTTATGAGC
>NZ_CAWNJO010000098.1:0-9560 GCF_963874835.1 Vibrio sp. V12_P9A6T4
TTTTTCTGGGGTTCGGATCTGGTGTTGAGTGGAATGTATCTGCTCTGATTCGCGCTGTACAGACGAGAGAAGGTTCTGATGGTGGATATCACTCTGACAGGGGAAGTGTGACTCTGTGGTGACTACGTGGCGTGTTTCGGCTGACCTGATGGACCAGAGCTTACCGGAAGTAATTGCGGACCGGATATAGACCGGACTAGAACGAAAAAAGGCTTACGGATTTCTCCATAAGCCTTAAGGAATAATGGTGGCCCCTATTGGGTTCGAACCAATGACCAATCGATTATGAGCGAAGGTCTGACGTAATCTCACCGCACAATCAACATAGAAACCCTGCCCCGAATCACGCCCATATCCACCAGCAAAATCACATCACCTGATTACCCGCATGATTTTACTGACGTCGCCGTCGGGAAATCCACCGAACCTATATCACCGCCGCCACCGTCGAGGAAATGTAGAAAACTGTGTTGGAAAGACAGTACCTTCTTTCGTTTCTTGTTTTTCGATCTCGATCGAGGTTAGAATACAGGAAATAGAATTGAGGATGACAACAATGAACTCAGCACTAACCAATAACGCCCAGACAGAAAAAAGTAATCAAATCGAAGATCCCCAGCGAGCTCACTTAGTTTCTAATCTTCCACATATTAAGGAAGCATTACAACGAGGTTTAAGCGCTAGAAAAAGAATGACTGAAAACAACCCTGTCACCAGTGGTGGTCAGTATTTTTATGGTGATACTATCCGCGCTCTCCGCGAACTACTAAAACCACACGGATATGTTAGAGAATCCATTCGTAATGTAGAGCTTACGCTCAATAAAGAAGAAAAAATTGCAATCTACCTTTGTAGTGCTTGTGAGCAAACTGGAAACCCAGCTGGTTTCCCGCAATCCATTACAGACAAAGGCGACTTTACTCTTGATCTTTTAGCGCTTAAGTTCGAAGAAAACCTCAACTATGACTTGTTCCCAGAAACGCTTCCTGAGTCGAATACCAAAAACAAATTAAATTGTGATGTTTGGTTCCTCCTCCATAATTTTGACAAAAATAACAATAAGCTTACCGCTGAGCTGGCGAGACCTGTATCCTACAATAAGAGAGGTTACGTGACAGGATTTGATCTTGAAAACCGTATAATTATTGACATGGACAACGAAGAAATCGTTGATTCACAAGTCGATTTCAATGATGAAATTGACTTTGATATCGAAGAAGTAAGTAACGACAATGTTTAACTCATTAAGACTAAAAATTGCTAGAGAAAGAAGAGGATATACAAAAAAGGCGTTAGCCGAACTAACAGGGATCACTACGAGAACGCTTTCAACATATGAAAATAAGGGTCTTCTGGACACTACTGACTCAACCTTGGTGAGTCGTATAGCAGATATTCTCAATTACCCTGTTGAATTTTTCTACGCGGATAATCCTGAGCAAATCGTAAAAGAAGGCGTAAGCTTCCGAGCTATGACGAAGCTTAGTGCGTCCAAAAGAGACGCAGCTCTCAGTGCCGGAACACTGGCAGTTGAGTTTAATACCTGGTTAGAAAGTCGATTCAATTTAAAGCAACATGATGTTTTAGATTGCAGCAGCGAAGATTTTGCAGATCCTGAAAGTGCCGCACAACTTCTACGTGAACATTGGGGCTTAGGTGAACTGTCTATTTCCAACATGATTCACCTTTTGGAATCTAAAGGGGTGCGCGTCTTTTCGTTGACTGAGAATTGTGTCGAAGTAGATGCATTCTCATTTTGGTTAGACGAAAAACCTTTCGTTTTTCTGAATACGATGAAAACGCCAGAACGCAGTCGTTTTGATGCCGCCCATGAACTGGGTCATCTAGTGTTGCACAAACATGCGTCTAACAACGGACGCCAAGCCGAGGAACAAGCGGATCGATTTGCGTCAGCATTTCTAATGCCGAAAGGAAGTATTCTAGCGAAAGTACCTTCATATCCTTCTCTAAACCAACTGTTGAAGCTGAAGAAGCATTGGAAAGTATCATTAGCAGCTCTAATACGAAGAACTTTTGACTTAGGTTTGTCATCCGAATGGCATTATCGTCAATTAAACATCGAACTATCAAACTGTTATGGCAGAAAATCAGAGCCGGAGGGTCTAGAGAGCAGGGAAACGTCTTTAGTATTTCAAAAGATTTTCAATAAATTGAGAGAAAAAAATATATCTCGGAGCGAAGTAATCAATGAGTTAAAACTACCTCAAGATGAGCTTTCAGCCTTAACATTTAACAACCCATTTTTTCTGTTCAAAGCTGTTGTATCAAAAGTCAACAATGGGAAAACTACCCTTTCCAGTAACACCTCTCAACCAACTCTAAAAGTGGTTAACTAGCGACACATTTACGCAGAGGGATCAAAGTACAGATCCCTCTATTCTTGCTACCCTAGGAAGCTCCTACCCCGTATGGCAAGCTTCTGAGCAGTAATAACACCCATTGGCCTTTGAATAGGTTTTCTTCGCTGCAGCAACTGCAGGCCCACAACTAGCAAACTCACCAAGATACGTTCGGTTATGTTCCAGTGGCATGTAAGAGCAACCTTGCTTATGCACTTCATGATCGCCATTAGCTTGTTGATTCTTGTTCACATAATACCTAGCCATACTATCCTCAATATCAGTAATAAAAAACCAATATAAAACTTAGCTCATAAGGCCATATTTTCAATAAGGGAATGCAAAATGTTCCACATCTAACAATTATCGATTGTCGCCGCCGACGTCTATCACGAGCCGTCGGCGGCGACACTAAAATAAAAAATCAGATACCGATGTTCAAAGCCACCAATCCCAGATGTTTTGATTAAACTTTAAGCGCACATAAATCACCGACATAATGATCTGAACCTGAATTCTCGGTATTAATCAGTAAATCCACAACCAAAAATCGTGAATAAAATCACAAAAATAAGCAAAAAAGAAAAATAAAAAAAATAAAAAAAATCCTTGCGTCCTTAGAACACTCCTAGGCCGCTCTCAGAACGCTTAAAACAAGCGGATAGAATCTGCTTTCCTCTCAAAAACACCTACCCTCGCGAGAACCGTTTTTAGGAGCTAGAGGCCATATTTACGAAAAAATCAAGACAAAATTTTCTGCCATTTATAGGCACTTTTCAAAATCAGTTTTGTAGGGCAAATTTACGTTCATCAGGAAAACTTAACTCCTGATTTAATTGAATAAACCATACTAAAGGAATTAAAGAATGAATACTAAATTAACCACATTAACTGACTCAGTTTCACCATCTAACGTCGCTCACTCCGTTAAGCTGGCATACAACTTGGTGTTCGCTCCATCAAAATTACCTGCTGACATCGATAACATGATTGATTCAGAAGAGTTCTATAACGGCGAATGCGATTACTCAAACGGATCCACAGCAATCACAATCGCTCAAAACCATTATTTGAGCGACATTGGTGATCCCATTGAGCATATTTTTGAAATGAAAGAATGGATTGGTTCCCATGCAGAAGCTATCAACGATGCAGATATTGAAGTAACTACAAATGTTGTGTTTCCCAACCTGGAAAGAGCTTCGTTCAGTTGTATTCACAATAAAAGCAACCTAAAAGGGCTACCTCAGTCCATCTACGATGCAATGGCATATGTAATCGAGCATATTGAAATTACTCAGGTTGAAATACTCGAACTTTTTTCTGCTGCCACCCATTCACTGGCTATCGACTGCTTTTACTCAATTGATGATTTTGACTTTAATGTCAAATCCGCACTTGAGCACGACCTAAACAAATAACTGATTCAATATATCAATAAAACCCAAGGAAAAAATCTCATGTCATTTAGTACTCAAGCTCTACTCATCACTTACACAAACAAAGCCAAACGACACACCTGCAAAGGTCAGAAAGTCCGAATGGAAGAATTTGTCGAATCCGCAATCGAAGTACAGGCGCAAGTTGGCCGTATAGACAATCTAGACGCCATCACTCGTGAGTTTGAACAACGCTTAGCGAGTAAATCTTCGTGGGGATACAAGCTGGCTGCTGAGCAACTATCCGAAGCAATTAAAACCGTCGAAAAACACTAACCCTTTAGCAACACCACTTTTTTACTTTGATTTTTGACTAGCCGAGCCTCTCGGTGACGGCCTTCTTACACCTCAAATTCAGCAGCCAATATATTGGCTGCTGAATTAAGAATAAATTTTGGAGCATATGATGAACTACTCAAACAACACGCATACTTCGGCAAACTACGAAACACATGGCCGCAACTCGATGGTGAATTTCAACGATTTTTCTGATTCAGAATCAAGCAACCAACCTAACTTTGCACCTCTGGCACTTCAGGCTGTTGATCTAAAGAATTCGTCCGCAGAGCTGACCTTCTTTACGCCTACGGCAGAGAAAGTCTTCTTTCACTACGTGAATGGTCATGGATACCTTCAGTGCAATGGACCCGACTGCCCGATGTGCCGCGCTCAAATTAAATTAGATAGCCGTTACCTATTCCCCGTCTACGATCACATTGAGGGAGAGGTGAAAGTGCTGGCGGTTCCACCATCCGAGAAGCCAAAATCCTTGTTTCCGCAGATCAAGCCTTACGTCACCAAAGGCGGTCAACTCGTGTCAATTGAGAAAAATGGCTTCAACTATGATGTTTATGCGACTGCCCTACCCGAGTACGCTACTATCGATCAAGATAAAATTACTGCGTTTTCCGACGCATTCGACTCTGGCGAAATACGCTTGTCTGATATCTACCGTATTCTGACAGACGACGAACTGCGAGAGATCCCAGAGATCGAGAGACGCCTACGCTTCAAAGGTGTGGCTTGATTGTGGTTAATCCAATCATCATCAGCGGGGCCGAAAGCCTCGCTGAATTTCGTTTTAATAATAGTGCTCAGGCTATGCTTGGGATGCTGGCGCAACACCACTATGTCCTCAACGACTGGATGGTGGGCGTTGGCAAGTCGTACCAACTGGATCAGTTGACCACTTTGGCGTTGGAGTCGAAATCATATGACTGCGTGATTGTCGCAGCACCGACTCGAAAAATACTTGAAGAAAGAAAGCCTCTTCAAAGCCCTTCAGCCGATATTAAAGTTGTCAACATACAACCCCGTCCCAGCAAGCTGTGTGGTGAGGCTCGCGATCTGAATTGGAAAGACTATGAACGTAGAAACTTAGGTCTGCTGGGCAAAAAGCACATTTGTGCCCTGTGCCCAAATAAGGATAAGTGTTTTTGGCCCGACCAATACGGCAAGAATTTGGATGGAGCGAAAATCGTATATGCAACTCAATCACACTTCGTGCGTAACCCCTACTTCATCCAACACATCGTAACGATGGCTAAAGCAAGCAATGCCTTAGTCATTTTCGATGAAGCTAACGTAAGCCTAAACCATTACAGCCGAACCATATCGCCCATATCGATTGAACAAACCCTAGAAGCCGTGCAGGAGAGTCGTCTATCAGACTATGTAAAAGGGCATCTA
Source organism: Vibrio sp. V12_P9A6T4 (assembly GCF_963874835.1). NCBI lineage: Bacteria > Pseudomonadati > Pseudomonadota > Gammaproteobacteria > Vibrionales > Vibrionaceae > Vibrio > Vibrio sp. V12_P9A6T4. Next base: position 5,489 of record NZ_CAWNJO010000098.1, read on the forward strand.
ACGCACTACCTGGAATGTTTACAACAGGCCTCTACGGAGGAACTGCGCGATATATCAGCGTGGCGCTGCCCTGCCATTTTTCCAGATCAGATAACTCAAATCACCAGTATTGGCGATCGCATGTTTGGCGATCGTTTCATCAATATTCTGTATGACCTCCAAAGCTTCGGAGCATCTGAGGCGGAATCACGCGAAAAATTAGCAGATGGTTCAATTCGCTTCCCTGCGCCGCCAGTCAATGCGGGATTCGACACAGTGCTATACAGCGGCACCACCTACCCGGACATACTGAAACTGAAACTCGGGATGGATTTTTACTGCCCTTATTCTCACATTGAGTTTCGGGGGGAATCAACGGTTTGGCACAATATCGCATCCTCAATTGGGACTGCGACAAACTTTAAGAAAAACTCACCGCAAATCCTAGATACCTTCGCCCAATTGACGCTCCAACGAGTGAGAGAAGGGAAGCGCGTATTGTTGGTCTCTAAACAGAAACACGTCGACCACTGCGTTTCCGTGCTCAATCAATTTCTGGCAGAGGAAGGTGTTCAGGACGTTCGTGTGGTTCCCGCAAGCGATTATGCAGAGTGTGACGATATGACCTTAGTGCCCATGATCCATTACGGGGTCATCGGTATTAATCAATTCGAAGAGTTCGATTGCTGCTACTGCCTAAACAGCTATTACGTAACCCAAGACATACTTAACAACGCAATTCAGGATCTGCGGGCCGAGGATGAACGCATAGACGTGTCGATTGCAACCACTGACAACCCTCGTCGGCGTCATGGCGTCATCACAGATCAAAAGTATCGGTACTCTGATGTCGCCAAAGTCGTAAACCCAATGCTGCAAACATTAGAAATGGGGGTTGTCATCCAAGCCATTGGACGCGTGCGCCCATTTACAAAATCGCGTGAAATCATCACGTTTCAAAATAACGATGCGCCAAAGTCGGGTTACGACCATGAGTACAGCAACCTAGAGCAACTGAGAAAACACTTCGGTTTAAAAAGCAAGCAAGCCCGAACGTCGGCAACCCTGTCAGAGCAGATCAATCAGATGATAGCCGACGGGTTTAAGCAGCAAGAAATTGCTTCAACTCTAGGGATCAGTACTCGAACCGTTCGACGCCATAAGGCCGGATAACAAACACTAACTCAGCGAGGAAGGCATGGTCAGAAATGCTTTCCTCACTACTCAAAAGGTCATGTAATGGAATTATTACCTGGAACCCAAGCGCATCTAAAAAAGAAAACAGCCCCGCCATCAAGTGCCTTGATTCTGCCTCAAGATACTTCACATAGCGTCGGGAAAACTCAGTTCATTCAACATGAAGCCGAGATCGATCAAATGATTGAGCTGGCTTACCAATTGCCTCTATCTGCTGTCAGTCTCAGCTTTCAATTCACGTACTCGACTCCGGTAGTCACACTACCGAACGACAATGACAGATATGATATTTCGTCCATTACTCCACGCTTACTCAGCATGACGCTGATGGAGAACACAAGTAACTCGCTAGCGCTGCACTCGTTCGTTATTGACGTTGCGAGCCCCTCGATTCGTCCAAAACTCCAAAGCCTTTTCGATCTGCCTGTGACCTACGTAACCCACGACGCTAAACCTGACCTGCACTGTATTTGGTCATTGGGCCTAAACGAGCCCAGATATTGGTGGGATACATGCATTGCAGAAAAAGCCAGATATCTTGGTCAACACAATAACGCTAAACTCACTCAAGATGCTTCAACGTTCGAAAAGATACAAACCAAACAAACATTGGCTGAACAGAACAAGGTGTTTTATGGCTTTGCTGAGACAGCTCAACGTTACAATGTCCAAAATAGCCTCGCTTCCAGTGCGAAGTTACTGATGGGCTCTGAGCAAGACTGCCCGTCTTTTTCTGCGCTCCAGATTGAACAGACGTCCCAGCTCAGCATCACTGTGGCGAAGTTGTACTTAACGCAAAGCCAATCCTGCCTCATGTTTGGCATCCACCAACACCTTATCAATATTGAGATGCCTTGGGTCGTGACTAACGCCGCCATCGAGTGGAATGGCTTTAAGGTATGCAGAGATAAGTGCCGTCAAATTCTCGAAGCGTGCGAGCGTAAACTTAATCTATACAGTCAAGAGCTAGCGCAACTAGGGATGACAAACCCCAATAGCCAGCATCAAAAACAAGCGCTTTTTGCTTCGCTCGGATTACTGCATCACTTCAAAGATGGAGACGACTATAGTTTTCAGCGTGAAGTGCTAAGCAAGAACTACGCTTTGCACCCAGCGGTAGCATTCTTGGCAAAATATACGCATATCGATTCTTTCTACAAAGACGTCATTTTACAGCCCGGTATTGTCGGTAGTGACGGACGAGTTCACTCAGAACAAAAACAACTTACGGCTGCGACAGGCCGACAGGCTACCGTTGCGCCAAATATCTTGGGGCTTCCTGCTGTCCTTCGTCCGTTAGTGGTTGCACAAGACGGTTACGTGATTGGAGAAGTCGATCTTGCACAGATTGAGGTAGCCATTGCTGCTGGTGTGTATGGCGACTCAAACTTAGTCAAGATGTATAACCAAGGCGATCTATACACGGCCATGGCCCAAGAGTTCTTCTGTGAAGAGTTAGAACCGGAATACAGCACCTGCGATTCAGCGGTCTTCAAAGAAAAATATCCTGAGAAAAGAGCCATCATGAAGCAATGCACCCTAGGCCTAATTTACGGTATCACCAGCTTCGGAATAGCGAAAAAACTCAATATCAGTGTCAACAAGGCCACGGAACTGATGGATAAGTTTCTATCGATGTTTCCCGAACTGCAAAAAGCCATTGAGAGAATGCCCCAGTATGGCGCTCTGCGAGGCCATGTAAGCACCGCAACGGGATTGCACCGATATCGTCAATTGGATGCTAAGCGCGGCCATACTGAGAAAAACTGGATGGTGAACATGCCAGTACAAGGTACAGCTGCGGCCCTGTTCAAAGCAGCCGGAAATCGACTTCATCAATTGTATAAGGGCTACAACGCCAAATTGATCGTAGCGATGCACGATGCCTTTGTTTTCGAAGTACCTAAAGAATGCCTAAATGAAGTCAGCGAATTAACTGCACAGATCATGGCCCAAGTGGTGCAGGAAATGTATCCCCAGTTGAAGATAAGAGCCGATATCAACATAAGCCAACCAGATTGTTGGACCAAAGATGGCGATCCGAACACTCTGGATGTGTGGCTAGCTAAATGACCAGAACTGGACGCAAAGCCTAATAAATTTAGTATTAAGATTTTGTGTCCACTTTTTCTGTTTCTCAAATAGTGATTAGTGGGCAAATCGATACTTAGTTGATTGGATAGATCTCTTAGTGGTACCAATGCCCTAGCACACTTATGCCCCAAAGTGTGTTACACCTTGAAATATGAATTCAGATAATCAGCAATTTTAGACATACAAAAAGCAATGAGTGACAAAAGGCAAGACTTGACCCTCTATGTCGAATATGTTGAAAGCACAAAAATCCGTTCTTTCGTTCGGTTGCTGCATACCGTTTGTTGTTAACTCTGCACTCGCTGGTTCTTTCACTACTTTTGCCAGTTCCTGGTAATCCATAAATACGCTTCGCTGTTTATGGTATCCCCCACATCCCCCATTCTTTTTTGTTGGAGGCTATGCAGGCGCTTTAGGTGTTATCTCTTTCTTGGGCTACGCGCTTGCTAAATTTTTGGGCGTTGCGAGGTCGGTACCGTGGGGGATTAGTTATGAACTAAATTTAAATGTTGAGTTCGTAATTCAGTTCTAAGTTATCTATCACTGCTTCAACCATATCTTTATTACTTAGCCAGAAGTTAAATGTATTTTCACTTCTTTTGTCACTGTCAATTTCTGATTTTTTTCGTGTGTCGACATTCCATATTCTATTTAAAATCCATATTAATGCTGCCTTTTCAGATATTATTAATTTCTCATCTTTCATTGCGAAATCGTTAATTAAAGCCTGTTTTTGATGACTATCTAGTTTTGGGTGAGGAACTAAAAGTAATGGGATTTCTGTTATCCAAGCTTTGTCTTC
>NZ_CAWNJO010000099.1:0-9126 GCF_963874835.1 Vibrio sp. V12_P9A6T4
GCCTAATAGTGGGGCTTCCCTACTCGTCACCGGGAGCCATACCGAGGCAACTCCAAAACTTCTATGCAATGAGTGGGAGCTTAATACTTGAGCCAAGGCGAGAAAGAGCCTTCCCTAGAGTCGTGAAGAAAAAGCCAAGCCGATACCCTAGAAAATACAATGCCGCTCACCTTAAGTGAACGGCATTAGAGCCGAAGCTCTCTTTTTTTAGGTGTATGGTCGGACTGAGAGGATTTGAACCTCCGACCCCCGACACCCCATGACGGTGCGCTACCAAGCTGCGCTACAGTCCGATTGGCGTAATCTAATCATTTATCCCTTTAGCGTCAAGAGATAATCTTGCTAACGACCTGATTTAATTATCTTTGGCGTAAAATCTCTGCAATTCAGTTAAGCCTTGCATCAGTACAGGTAACGCTGGGCTAGAGTCTTTCTGACGTTGATAGTTTTCATCAAACAGCTTGAAGTTGCCAAATTTATCAATGAGAGTCGTTTGGGTATCGGTAATCAAAGCTAATTCACGGGCATCACCGGCTAAGATCCACTTCCTTTTGTTTTCATCAAACAAGTTTCTACCACTGCTAAATTCAATAGGGTTGGATGAAGCACCTAACAGATCCTGTAAAAGCGTGACTGAAAAATCTAAGTGACTTGAACGGTGTGAGTATTCCCCTGCCATTTTCCCAGGCCAATGGATGATCATCGGCACTTGTAACTGGTATCGGCTGTAATTGCTGTTAGCACCCCAGCTGTTGGTTTTTGTCTCGTTAAACTCCGCGCCATGATTTGAGGTGATCACAATCAGCGTATTGTCTTGCAATTGTAATTCGTCAATCTTAGTGAGCAGCAGGCCTATTTCTTGGTCGGCTGCATTGACCGAGTTATTGTAACCAGCACGCAGGCGATCGCTGGCACTACCTTTACTTGACCGAGGGTCAAAGTCATTAAAGTTGTCAACGGTCGTCAATTCCAAATAGCTGAACCAGGGTTGTTCGGTTTGCTCGGATACCCATTTATGCCAGCGTTGTATAGTTTGGTTATCTGTGCTCGATTCTTGATCAAAAGGAGCTTTAGAGACCGTTAAAGTGCGGAAAATCGTCTCTTCGTATAAGGTGTCGTCAAAATTATCGCCACTAAAGAGGCCAAACTGATAATTCTGTTTTTTCAATACATCTATCAGTATCGGAGGGGTACCTTGTGAACGAATGGCGTTGGCATAACTGCTTGGTAATCCATAAAACAAGCCAAAGATCCCAAACATGTCATTACTCGAGCTGTAATGATTATTAAACTTCAAATTTTCTGTCGCAAATTGGTAAGTGTTGGGCATGATTTCAGCTGTCAGCACATCACTTCTTAAATTATTGACACTCACTAGCAAAATATTGAGATTATTTGCTCTGCGGCCAAATTGAAGAGGCTCAAGAGGATAACGAACAATGTTAAGGTTCTCTTCATTATCCTTCAAACGCTTTAAGTACACATCACGATCAAATAGACCGTGTTTTTCCATGAACGATTTTGCCGTCATTGGATACGAGAGCGGGAAGTTTGATTTTTGGCTGGTCACTGATGTTTCTAAATACGCATCAGACCAAACGTAAATAAGGTGGCTGGTAATAAAACTAATGAAAAATACCGCCGCGATGGGCCGGCCAACGTGTTTATGCGATAGTTTTCGCTGCTTACGCCAAACCCACTCCGAAAGCCCAAGTTGTAAGAGGAAAATGAGCGGCATGACCACAAACAGATGCTGTAAGTCGGCGGTGATAGCGCTGGTCTCATCGCTAAAAAGCAGTTCCCATACAATCGGTGTTAAGTGCAGGTTGATTGCTTGATAAGCTTGGGTATCGATTAATAAGAGTGTGAGTCCTAACGTTGCAAAACAGACCGCCACGAAGCGAAATAGTTTGCGCGACGGAATGATGAATGTCAGAGGGAATAAAACCAGCAGATAGAGTGCAAAGACCAAAAATCCAAAATGGCCGACCCAAGACACAGCTAAATAAAACTGCCCCAACAAGGTTTCAGGCCATGGTGATTGTACGATATATCGAGTACCAATAAGCATTGCTGCAATGATATTGAAGAAAGCAAACCAATGCCCCCAACCAACCAACCGTGATACGCGTTCACCGTATGTATTTTCGCTATCTGCCATGTAATTTTCTATCTATGCATTCTATTAGTGAGTAGTAGTTTCTAAAGACGACATCAATGCCTGAGCAAATTTTTCCGCAATCGCCTTACGCTGTGAAGCAGCAACGTTTTGGTTTAAGACATTCGTTGCAATGTTTCCCGCAATCATGAGAGTAAGCTCAGGGGAAGCACTATGTTTAGCGAGGATGGCAGCAACTTCTGTCAGGATATTTTCAATTCTTTCGTCGCTGTATTTAGATGTAATAGGCATAAAGACTCTAATGATGATAGTAAAAGCGGCTTATGATAACCTACAATGCCTTACAACTGAAACCAGAACGATGATAATTTCACTATGAGTCTTCACCTTTCCAACGTGATTTTGCACCAATTAAGCAAAAACGAGCAAGATGAGTTGGTGGTTAAATACCGCTCTCAATCTTTAGATAATGATACGTCTGCCGAAAATTTAGTGGCTGAGTTGCATCGCGTGTTTAATTCGAAAGCGAGCAAAGGTTTTGGTTCGTTTAAGTCGGACAGTGATTTTCAAACTTGGTTGCAAGAACTTCGTCAAGGTGAGCGTGATTTTTACGATTTTTCACAAATCAGTGCTCAACGGCTGAAAGATGAATTATCAAAGTATCCGTTTGCTGATGAAGGGATCTTAGTGATGGCCGAATATCAGTCATTGGCTACCGATTACCTATTTATTGGGCTTTTACCTCTCAACCAAAGTTTGAAAGTAACAGAGGGGCTCGACATTAGCGCGACAGATTATCTTGATATCAACAAAATGGATATCGCAGCGCGTCTTGACCTCTCAAGTTTTGAAACGGACAAAAACTCAAACCGCTACCTTGCCTATATCAAAGGTCGCGTTGGTCGAAAAGTGTCGGATTTCTTTCTTGATTTTCTGCAAGCCGATGTCGGGTTAGATACCAAAGTGCAAAATCAAGTACTGATGCAAGCGGTACAGGATTTTTGCACGGATTCTAAGCTAGAAAAAGATGAAGCGATCGGTTACAAGAAGCAGGTTTACGATTACTGCAATGAGCAAATTAAAGCCGGTGAGGAGGTTCATATTCGTGAGTTGTCTGGTGAATTACCTGCTAGCCAAGACGGCACGGGTTTTTTCGAATATACGCAGGCACATGGCTATGAACTGGAAGAGAGCTTTCCTGGTGATCGTTCTACCGTGCGTAAACTGACCAAGTTTGTCGGTGCAGGGGGCGGTTTGAATGTGAGCTTTGATAGCTTGTTATTGGGGGAGCGTATTTTTTATGATCCTGAAAGCGACACGTTAACCATCAAAGGCACGCCACCGAATTTAAGAGAACAGTTAACGCGCCAGCGTTAATCGTTTACCACTAAGAGAGCTTGATATGGCTCTCTTTTTTGTCTTTTCTCCCGATGTACAACTCAGCACGGTCCAAACTTTAGGTTTATGCTTGTATTAATTACAAGTACAAATTGGTAATCACAGTGTTTGGGCAAAAGAAATCAAAACGATTCAGCGTGAGATCGTATGGAGTGATTCTGTTTGGTTGGTTAATCTCCGTTGGTCTTGTGTTTTGGCAAAGCCATTTAAGCTACCAAGCCATGCATGCGGTGAAAGAGTTACATTACAGTGTTGAAGAACTTAAAAGTTCACTCTATTTTAAAGAGCCTTATCGTTCGACGCGAGCAAATGATATCGCGCTGAATGTGCAGCTACTCTATTCACTTAGGCTACAGCTGGAAGTTGAGCACCGAGATTTTTCATGGCGACCAGATATTCAGCAATTGCTCCATGTGACTGATCGCTATATCACACTGACCAAATCGTATTTGTCGATTGAGCTTAACATTCAACCCTTGGTTGAACGCCTACAAGTGCTGCGCGATAATCCCACTAATTCAGAACAACTCAAGCAAATGTATGTGGTGTTAGGCGCTTATGTATTTGAAGCGATGTTCAGTGACACTGAGCAAAATCCGGGGATCTATCGAGCATTAGATAAACTCTATGTGGATGGGCAATCTTTACCAGCCATTCAGAAAAAAGAGTTAGAGCAGACATTAGCACAAGCGTCTGATTTACTGAATCAATACGCCCAAGGTGCACGTTTGGTCGACAATTTAATCAATCACTCTATTTACAATCAGCTTATCCATGTTGAAAACCAATACCATCGTCTTTTAAACATCTATGCTTATCTTGTCACGGGGTTAAGTGGTGGTGTTATGCTATTGCTGGGTTGGTTGATGTTTCGGTCATCAGTTTTAACTCGTTCTCATGTTAATAAAGTTCCCAGTGCTGCGAAAGAGGATACGTCATCTGAGATAAATCCCAGTCGTGTTTTGTCTACAGAAGAACCACAGGTGGAAACATCGGATCTGTCTGATGATTTGGCCATCGATATTGAATCCATGCTCATAACTCTCAATGGCGATGTTGAGTCTGTCACTCTACTGTTGAGCGTATTTATACAAGATCATCAGCATGATGCCACTGAATTGAAAAGATTGGTGCATTCTGATTTGGAGGCTGCTCAACGCCGAGCACATAGCCTGAAAGGCGTCGCGGGCAATCTTGGTTGCCGTTCTCTCAAGCAGATAGCGTCAGAAATAGAGTTGCGACTTAGTCAGAAGCAACGACCTACGGAGAAGCAATTGGAGTTATTAACGACGCAATTAGCGGCCGCTATAGCCAGTGCGCAACACTACCTTGATCAAAGAAAACGATAAGCCAGTTCTATCGTGTCAGCTTTAAATGGTGATTCTGCTTGTAGTAAAAAAGAGCTCAGTTGAGCTCTTTTTTAATGGTTTTTTAGTTCAATGACTTTTGCAATACTCTGCTAGGCTGACTGTTGGTTGAGAACCGGTGTTTGTTCAGCACTGTCTGCTGGTGCAGTAGGTTCACATTTATCAACAAACCAACCCATGTAAGAGGTAAAAATGGTCACCAAAATACAGACAAAGCTTAGCCACATAAAGGGGGCATATGAGAGCGTTGCAACGCCTAGAATGCTCGCCATGTAGATGCCATTATCGCTCCATGGCACCATACCGGAGGTGAGCGTGCCACCAAATTCAGCGTTACGTGAGAGGTTCTTACGCTGATAGCCTAAACGGTCATAGTTCTTGGCACAGATTTTAGGGGTCAGGATGAGTGAAACATACATGGCTGAGCCAAAAACGTTGCCCATAAATGCAGTACCAATAGTACTGGTTGCCAGTGAACCTGCGCTTGTCACGCGGCGCTCAAACAGTTTTGCGATGGTTTCAAGCACACCCACTTTATCCAGCAATCCACCAAACCCGAGACCAAAGACAATCACGGCAACAGAACCAAGCATAGAGGACATACCGCCTCGGTTTAAGATTGAGTCAATGAAGCCAACGCCAGATTCAATATTGTAAGGTGCCCATGCGGTATTGAAAGCTTGCAAGAAGTCTACGTCTTGGATCATCACAGCCCAAATGATGCCCAGCAAAGAACCAAAGCTAATTACAGGAAACGAAGGCATTCTCATCGCAAGCAAGCCAAGTACAATCAGCACTGGCACAAAAGAGTATGGGGTAATGTAAAACTGCTGTTCCATCGCCTCAATCACGCTTTGTACTTGAGACATGTCTACGTTACCCGCATAGTGGAAACCAAATAAGGTAAACATGATACCCGTGATCACGTAGCTGATAAGCGCTATCGGCAGCATACCTTTAATGTGCTCCATCACTTCAACGTTAGACATCGAAGACGCCAGAATAACGGAATCAGATAATGGCGACATTTTGTCACCAAAGTAACAACCTGAAAGTACTGCGCCAGCGGTGATTGGTGCTGGAACGCCAAGACCCTGACCAATCCCCATCATGGCAATCCCCGCGGTACCAGCTGCACCCCATGAGGTTCCAGTTGCTAAAGCGGTGAGAGAACAGATGATCATCGTTGCAAGAAGGAAAATAGAAGGATGGATTGCTTGAAGACCGTAGTAAATAATGGTCGGCACGATCCCGCCGGAGATCCAAGTACCAACTAATGCGCCAACAGCTAAAAGTATCAATACGGCACCTAAACCATTAGAAATACCATTCAGTGCTGCTTTTTCTAATTCTTTATATTGGTGACCTAAACGAACACCGAGCACAATAATGATGAACCAGCCAATGTATAAGGCCAGTTGGATAGGGAGATCGAGTTGAGCTGTAAACGAAAACGCGAGTAACAAAAACAAGCCTAGAGCAATAATTACTTGAATTAAGCTAGGTAGGCGTTGAGGGGCTTGCGTCATAAAAGAGCCTCTTGTCAGATTTATGATCTAAGGACAGAACGGTGCCCTTATTGAGTTCGATCGCACTTTACAATAGTTAGCATAATATATCGACATCAAACACCTCGGATGTGATTTATGTCGTTCAAGTGGTTAATCTTCGATGTTAAATGTTGATAATAGTTAAATTTAATGGTTATAAATGTTTTGTAGTGTGGGCTTTTTGTGTAACAAGAACGTGATTATTTAGCGTTTCGTTGATTATTGAATGCTGAATCATAGTGCGGTTGAGTGATTTTTAGGCTTAAATGTGTTTTTTACAAAACTGGCTACGCAGAAAGAAAAAGTTACCACTTTTACTAAGAAAGTCTTGAGATTTTATGCTGAACCACTTATAGATGGAGCAATAAATTTTCATTTTAGATACATGGAGAGTGAGCGCGATGAGAGTAGGTTTAGTGGGTTGGCGTGGTATGGTCGGTTCTGTACTGATGCAGCGTATGGTTGAAGAAAATGACTTTGACTTGATCGAACCGGTTTTCTTTAGCACATCTCAAATTGGTATTCCTGCCCCAACGGTGCCTTCTAAGAAAGGCAATCATCATACAGGATTACTGCAAGATGCTTACGATATTGATAGCCTCAAACAATTAGATGCCATTATCACTTGTCAAGGTGGTAGCTACACTGAAAAAGTGTATCCAGCACTTCGCCAAGTGGGCTGGAAAGGTTACTGGATTGATGCCGCATCTACTTTACGGATGGATAAACAATCAATCATCACTTTAGATCCGGTCAACTTGACACAAATTCAGCACGGCATTCATTCAGGAACCAATACCTTTGTGGGCGGTAACTGCACTGTCAGTTTAATGCTTATGGCATTAGGCGGCCTTTATGAGAAAGGTTTGGTCGAGTGGATGAGCGCAATGACCTACCAAGCAGCTTCGGGTGCTGGCGCTCAAAATATGCGCGAGTTGATCTCGCAAATGGGAGTAATTAACGATGCGGTGAGCTCTGAATTGGCTAATCCATCGAGCTCAATTCTTGATATTGACAGAAAAGTGGCTGAAACCATGCGATCACCTTCTTTTCCTACCGAGCAGTTTGGTGCACCACTAGCGGGTTCATTAATCCCTTGGATTGACGTCAAACGCGACAATGGTCAAAGCAAAGAAGAGTGGAAAGCGGGCGTTGAAGCTAATAAAATTCTGGGACTTCAATCGTCACCGATCCCGATTGATGGAACCTGTGTTCGTATTGGCGCAATGCGCTGCCACTCACAAGCATTAACCATCAAGCTGAAGAAAAATGTTCCGCTTGATGAAATCGAAGAGATGATCGCTACGCACAATGATTGGGTGAAAGTTATTCCAAACGAGCGCGATATTACCGCACGTGAATTGAGCCCTGCCAAAGTCACTGGCACCTTGTCAGTTCCCGTAGGACGTTTGCGTAAAATGTCTATGGGTGATGATTTCTTAAATGCGTTTACGGTGGGTGACCAATTATTGTGGGGAGCTGCTGAGCCGCTTCGCCGTACTTTGCGGATCATTCTGGCTGAAAAACAGTAAAGATGGATCTCGGTTTAAAACTACCTGAGTAAAAATACAAAAGGGGCGCTTTATGCAAAGCGCCCCTTTTTTTATGCTTTTTATCTGTAGTAACAGTGACGATGTTAACGCGGTTATGCAAGGCCAGGAAATAAATTTCTGAGCCCATTGGCAATAAACTCAATACCGAGTGCGCCTAGTATTAAACCCATGATCCGCGTAATCACGTTGATACCCGTTTGACCTAAGAAGCGGACAATATAGGGGGCTGAGCGAAACAGCAGCCAAGAGCTTAAACTAAATAACACCACAGTGATTATAATGCCCACGGTATCGAACATGCTTGGGTAGCGAGAGCCATACACTATGGTTGAACTGATGGCACCCGGTCCTGCCATTAAAGGCATGGCGAGTGGCACAACCCCAATTTGTTCACGGCTAATGTATTCAGATTTCTCTTGTTTGTTTTGTTTATCTTCACCCAATTTACCGCTCATCATCGAAAACGCGATGCTCAGCAGCAATAGGCCACCAGCTACTCGAAACGAATCTAAAGAGATACTAAACATATCCAGTAACATCTGCCCAGCAAGCAGTGCGGTAATCAAAATTATTGCCACAGCAATATTCGCTGTAGCCGCCGTTTTGTGTTTCTCTTCTTGCGTCATATGCCCAGTGAGAGAGACAAATATTGGCATAATCCCCACGGGGTTCACAGCGGCTACAAGGCCTAAGAAAAACTGCAGGAAAATGGCTAACTCAAAGGTTTGCATGGCATTTATCTCTAATGGATCATTTCGATGAAATATTACGTGGCTAATGTAAGCGAAAGCAAAGGATAGCACGAATGAAAAAAACTAAAGCGATTGGGGTTTTATTGCTGAGAAAAACTAATTCAATGAAGAAAACGTTTTACAATTGTTTTTCTAATGTATGTGAGTGGTGTTGTTTTTTGCTCAACTGTTAACATCTGCACATTTTTAATAAAATTAGTGCTCCTAGCTGGTGGTAAAAGTGAGAGTCGATATACTCTCAGTAGCACGTAAAATGAGGTGTGTTCATTCATCTATCGCTCAAAAATGAAACTTTTTTACAGATTGTTGTAGTTTTTATAGTTTTCGTTGTTTAAGTAAATGTTTTTTATTCATTTAATTATCTATATGTTTTTTGTTTGTTTTCAG
>NZ_CAWNJO010000100.1:0-8875 GCF_963874835.1 Vibrio sp. V12_P9A6T4
GCCTAAACCGTAATCGTTTTGGGCTTTTTTTTTGCCAAATAGTAAATATTGATTAGACTGAACTAAGTGGATGTGTAAAAAAGCTATAGATTTTTTGTAACTTGGCGATAACTAACTATAACCACAACAATGATAATTAATTTGGCATCAATGAGGGATACTTATGAAGTTTAGCCAAAAAATAGTTGCAGCTTCTTCTGCACTTCTGCTTGTTACCGTCTCGCTTATTTCTATTCAGCAACTGAGCATTGTTCGCTCGGAAATAGAATCCCTAGTTACAAAAAGTCTGAGTGAAATGGAAGCTGGGGTCAAAAACACCATTGTTTCTGAAATGGAAAGTAAAAAAACCTTGGCTCAATCGACGACTGAAGTGATTGAGCTTGATCCGCTAAACCGGGATTACGTTAAAAACATTCTTGAAAAACCGAAGTTGAAAAAAAGCTTTTTAGCCATAGGGTTAGGGTATGAATCCGATGGCAAAGTGGTGGAGAATGATGACGGTTGGGAACCAAGCGCCGATTACGATCCTCGTAAGCGCCCTTGGTTTGTGGATGCTAAAGCATCGAAAAAGCTTATCGTTACAGCGCCGTATGTCGATATTTCTACCAAAAATGTGATCATTTCTATTGGTACGCCTATTTACGATCAAGGTCGATTCTCTGGTGCCATGTTCTACGATATGGAATTGACGGGTTTAGCTGAATTGGTGAACTCTATTAATTTATTCGATGCGGGTTACCTCTTTATTGTTTCAGGTGACGGAGCGACGATTGCCCACCCTGATACCAAAAATAATGGTGAGAAGTTATCGACTTATTTACCACAAGTGACTCTGAAAGAGGGGGACCAACAGATTGAAATTGATGGTACCCGTTATCTCGTCAGCTTCACTCATATTCCAAGTGAGAACTGGTACATCGGTGCGATTGTTGATGAATCCATCGCCTTCAATGCGATTGGCGTATTACGCAATAGCTCTATTATCTATACGTTAATTGGGCTTGTGTTGAGTGTGATTGGCTTGACGCTACTGATTAAAGTGTTAATGCGTCCATTAGGTGTGCTCAATGAAGCGATTCAAGATGTCGCCTCAGGGCAGGGGGATTTAACCAAACGCTTGGATACTAATACGGACCAAGAGTTTGCTCAACTCGCATCAGGGTTTAATACCTTTACTGAGACGCTGCAAAAGCAGATCACGCAATCAAAAGCGATTGGTGAAGAGATCATGCGTGGCACAGAGCTCACGGTGCAAGGTGCTCATGAGTCAGCAGAAGCGATGCGCACCCAGTTACAAGAGTTAGAGCAACTAGCCACTGCAATGCACGAAATGGCAGTGACATCGACAGAAGTTGCCAATAATGCGCAAGGTGCAGCAGCAGCGGCGAAAGAAGCCGATGAAGCAACGCAAGATGGTTCCAGTGTGGTCAGTGAAACGACATTGTCGATCGACAATTTATCGGCCCGCATTGACCAAGCGGTGGAAGAGGTGAAAGGCCTAGAGTCCGCGACGGCAAATATTGAAACTATTTTGAAAGTGATTAATGACATTGCTGATCAAACTAACTTGCTTGCCTTAAACGCGGCGATTGAAGCGGCTCGAGCGGGTGAATCTGGCCGTGGCTTTGCCGTTGTTGCTGATGAAGTGCGTACACTAGCTCAGCGCACTCAGCAATCGACCACTGAAATTCGTAGTATGATTGAGCAATTACAAGCAGGAGCGAGTTCGGTTTCTTCGGCTATGAATGAAAGTAAAACGACGGCTGTTGATGCGGTAAATAAAGCGAAAACAGCAAATTCGGCATTGAACCGTATTCGTGATGCGATACAAGTGATTTCGGACATGAATATCCAAATTGCATCTGCGGCAGAAGAGCAAAGCCTTGTGGCTGAAGAGATCAACACCAATACAGTGAAGATTAAAGATTTGTCGACGCAAGTGGCACAATCTGCTGAAGAAGCCAATATCGCAATGCAGGTTCAAACGGAAAACGTTCGTGAGCAAGATGCTCTGCTCAATAAGTTCATTGTGTAATTACACATCAACTTTTGATTAGCCGTGTTACAAAAATGCCAGTATTAAGAACTGGCATTTTTTATTTCAGTCGAGCTTTGATTATTGGGCGTTTAGATAATCAAGTACCACTTCATGGTGATCTTTGGTTTTGAATTTATCAAAAACCTGTTCAATGATACCTTGCTCGTTGATTAAAAAGCTAATCCGGTGTAGGCCATCATAAACTTTGCCCATGAACTTCTTCTCACCCCATACGCCGAACTGCTCAGCAACCACGTGGTCTTCATCGGATAATAAAGTAAAGTTTAAGTGATCACGTTCAATGAACTTTTCTAAACGCTTCACGGGATCGGTGCTGACTCCGAGTACCACTACGTTATGAGCATCGAGTTCTGCTTTTACATCTCGAAGGCCTTGAGCCTGAACGGTACAACCTGGTGTCATGGCTTTAGGATAAAAGTAGAACAACACCTTTTTCCCTGAGAAATCAGCAAGGGAAACGGTATTTCCATCTTGATCTAAAAGTGAAAAAGCAGGTGCTGGCGTGCCTGCAGTAAGCGTTTTCATTATTCTTCCTTTTTTATTGACTGTTTTTTATAAAGTTGAGCGAACCTTGTACATCCAGTGTCTTGCATAAACTGTCAAATTCTTCTTGTAGTTGCATTAAGTTACACCCTGAATCGACACTGGCGGTAATGGCAATATGAAATTGGTCGTGATCAAGATGTAACTTCGATTTATGAATCGTCTGCGCACTCAGTGAAGCCATACCAATATTACGATTGGCAAAAAATTGAGTGAATTTCTCTGTTAGGCCAATTTTGTCTTCAGACTCAACAAACACTTCAACCGTATAGGCATTATCTTGATAATCATGAGGTGATGTACGTTTCATGATGGTGATGAGATCATGTTGTTGGCCTAATAAAGGTAAGGTTGTCTCTACTCGGGTGATGTGGTTTGTATTGCCAGAGACCAGCATGATGAGCGTGAACTCTTTGCCAAATAAAGCAATTCGGCTATCGATGATATTGCAGCCTGATTGCGTAACTAAACGTACCACTTCATTACAGATACCAGGGCGGTCTGTCCCTACAGCAGTGATCACTAGATGCTGAGTCATAATATCGCTTCACTTTTATCGTTTTGGGCATGTTATCACAGTTAAATTATAGAGGAACGGTGGTGGAATAGCTTTTTAAGAACTCCGTCTTGAAAATAACGTGTTGTTGACATCGACATATTCAGATCCGCTATAAAGTTTGCCCTTAATTGATGTTGTTTGTTAAACCTCTAACATCTGATAAATATTCATCCAAATGGGCTGATTAAGCGAATTTAATCCCTTGTGTTTTTCAATCGCCTTACAGTACCATGCAGAAAGTAACAAATTAGGGAGATGGACATGTTTTCAGGAAGTATCGTAGCGCTCATTACACCGTTTAATCATGATGGTGAGGTTGATTTTGTTAGTTTGAAGAAGCTGGTGGACTTTCACGTGACAGCCGGAACTGACGCCATTGTTGCCGTCGGAACAACGGGTGAATCTGCCACGCTAACCGTTGAAGAGCATGTCAAAGTTGTCGCAAAAACCGTCGAGTTTGCCGAAGGACGTATTCCTGTGATTGCGGGAACGGGTGCGAATGCCACTCATGAGGCGGTAACGTTTAGCCGTTTATTAAATAACACAGGTATTGCTGGCTGTTTAAGTGTGACTCCTTATTACAATAAACCAACCCAAGAAGGTTTATTTCAACACTACAAAGCAATTTCTCAAGAGACTGATATCCCTCAGATTCTCTATAATGTACCAGGCCGTACAGCGGTGGATTTGCGTCCTGAAACCGTCGCTCGCCTTGCTGAAATTAAAACGATTGTCGCTTTGAAAGATGCAACGGGTGATTTGAGCCGAGTGGCTCTTCATCGTGAGCTTTGTGGAAAAGACTTTATTTTATTAAGTGGCGATGACGCGACGGGTTTGGAGTTTGTTAAATTAGGTGGACAAGGTGTTATTTCGGTGACGAATAATATTGCCGCTAAAGATATGGCGCAGATGATGCACTTAGCATTAGAAGGCCGATTCGACGAGGCTGAGCTTATTAATCAACGTTTGATGCCTTTGCATAAAGGTCTGTTTGTTGAGTCGAGCCCGATCCCAGTGAAATGGGCTGCTCACAAAATGGGATTGATTACAAATGGTGATCTACGTCTACCTTTGACTGAACTGTCTGAACCTGTACGTTCAACGGTTGCCCAAGCCATGACCGAAGCTTGTATCTTCTAAATCGATTCAATATTGTGCCGAGGCTTTTTCCTCGGCAGTCTAGGAGTTTGAATGAAATTTACTCATCAGCTAGTTATCAGTTCACTAGCTGTTTTTGTTTTAAGCGCATGTGCTGGTAACGCTTCTCAGCGTCGCCAAGCAAAAGATGATTTTGCTTATTTAGAAACCCCGGCTCTAAAAGAGTGGCAACTTCCTGAAGGAGCCACTCCGCAGTTTTACCCTAATTACCAGATCCCTGAAGGTGACTTCCAAGGTGGCATTGGCCGTACTGTGGATATTCGTCCTCCTCAACAAGTCTTAGAATTGATCCCTGGCGCGCGTGCCGAGCGCCAAAATGGCGAAGTAACATTATGGATGATCAAGCAAGATGAAGCCGACAAGGTGTGGCAAACTGCGTTAGCCATGCTTAAAGAGCGAAATATTGGTATCGCTGCACAAAGTGAAAACCAGATTGATACTGATTGGGTGACTTGGATTTCCGAAGATGAAGAAGTTGAGATTGGTAGCCGCTACCAAATCTCACGGGTGATGGCGAATAATCGTTTTGGCTTTAAGATTTCATTGACTGGTTGGCGTGAAGGTGGCAAAGAGATGACAGTGAGTGCCACCAATAAAGAGCGTTATAATGCGTTCATGACCAATTTGGTCACGGCTCGTTACGATACCGATCTACGTCAAGAAGCAGCACGTAAAGCTCAACAGTTGGTTAAACAGATCCCCATTACGATGGGCAGTGACCGTAGTGGTTTCCCTGTAATTATTGCTCGTACCTCTTACGATGTTCTGTGGCAACGTTTGCCTAATCTTATGCCGCAGATCGGTTTTACGCTCGAAGAGCGCAACCAATCTCAAGGTACAATAAAAGCGAAATACTCCGCGCCAGATGACGCCTTTTGGCAAGACATTGGCGTGAAACCTATCTCGCTAAAAAGTGGAACTTACACCTTCTTGTTAGGTGATCTAGGTAACCGTACCTCGATCAACGTGACCAATTCAGCCGGCAAGCCGGTGGAAGAAGAACTACTGAAAGATATGGTACCTGTACTGTCGGCGATTGCCGAGCGTCAGTAATTGTGATGACGAATCCATGAAAAATAAAGGGACGAAAGTCCCTTTATTTTTGCTCTGAATCTGAGTCTTCGTGCTTATCAAGTTCGTTGAGTTTATCCAGATCACTCTTTTTCCCTTTCAAGCCAAATTTCATGTTAGCCGTGTATTTCAGCGCGGCAATATTACCGATAAACACCGCTAAGATTACAATAGTGATAACCCAAGGGTTGGTAATGAATTCCATATTAGGACTCCGGTTGGCTGATGTTAACAATGTACTGAGTGTAGATCCGATCTAAGTTCTCTTGTACCGTCGACACACCTAGGAGCGGCATGTTTTCAAGCTGTGTCGCCAATATGCTTGGCGTCAACAGGTCAAGGCAGTCTTTAGCCGCTGTTTTGTGGCTAATATGCCAAGGTTCAAACGCAACACCGCCTTTCTTTCCTTGGTAGGGGAAGAAAAAACCAAACTTAGGTAAATGCTCTTTCATCCATTGATAAAAAGGAGCTTGGTGGCCTGAGAGATATTCCCACGGTTCAAGCTTGAGCGTGACACCTGTCGGTAATGCTTTGCGATCAAAAACATCAAAGTCACACCCCCAATGGTGGCGGCTACTACCGGGCAGCGCTGACCAGCGCAAAATCGTGAATATCTTTTGTTCTTCGCTTAACTGAGCAGGGTTTACCGGTTGACTGTTATTATCCAGTAATTCGGCTTGCCCTGACATTTTCCGATTCCAGATGTTCAGTTGGCGTTCAAAATCACGAAACCCACTGGCGATATGGAAATCAAAACCAGCGTCGTCAGCCGCTTGCTTTAGATCGAGCAAATCTTGGTTCACCCCGGGGTGAACCAAGAAAGATTTCTGCCCAATCAGCACTGATGTTAAATGGGAGTCGGTTTGTCCGGTCAACTGCTCTGGAGTCATGGGTTACACCAATAAATTCTCTAGGGTTTTTTGGTACATATCCGTCAGTTTCTCTAAATCGGCAATCTTAACGCACTCGTTAACTTTATGAATTGTCGCGTTAACAGGACCAAGTTCGACCACTTGTGCGCCCATCTGGGCAATAAAGCGTCCATCAGATGTGCCCCCTGTCGTCAATAGCTCTGGGGATTTGTGGTTCACCTCATCGACGGCTTTAACGACGGCAGTCAGTAATGAGCCCGTGTCGGTCAAGAAAGGTTGGCCGCTTAATGTCCAGCGTAATTCATAATCCAATCCATGGGCATCTAAGATAGAATGCACGCGGCGCTTGATCTCTTCATCGGTTAACTCGGTACTGAAACGGAAGTTAAACTGCACGTCAAACTCACCGGGGATGACGTTTGATGCTCCCGTGCCAGCTTGCAAGTTTGGAATTTGGAAGCTGGTCGGTGGGAAATAAGCGTTCCCTTCATCCCATTTTATTGCCGCAAGTTCGGCTAACGCTGGCAAGGCTTGGTGAATCGGGTTATTGGCAAGGTGAGGATAAGCAACGTGTCCTTGAATCCCTTTTATTTGTAGATCGCCTGTAATTGAGCCACGACGGCCATTTTTTATCACATCGCCCACATTTAATGTACTCGATGGCTCACCGACGATACACATATCAATTGGCTCATTACGCGCCATTAACGTATCGACTACGCGAGTGGTGCCATTGATGAATGGCCCTTCTTCATCTGAAGTGATCAAAAAGGCAATCGAACCTTGATGGTTAGGGTGCTGTTCAATAAAGCGCTCGACAGCGACAACCATGCAAGCAAGCGAGCCTTTCATATCTGCCGCCCCGCGCCCATGCAAATAACCATCAATTACAGTCGGTTCAAACGGCGCTGTATGCCACTGCGCTAAAGGACCCGCGGGAACCACATCCGTATGGCCGGCAAAGGCAAAAAGAGGCGATTGAGTGCCGCGGCGAGCCCAAAAATTAGTGGTATCTTCAAAGACCATTGTTTCCACTTCAAACCCTAGTGCTTGTAAGCGTTTAATCATCAGGTCTTGGCAACCTGCATCCTCAGGAGTTACTGATTGGCGACTAATGAGATCTTTTGCGAGCGCCAGTACAGGGCTGTCTGTCATCCTTGAAATCCTTGTATTAAGAGAAAATAGCAGCGTATTGCTGAGCATTAAAACCGAGATGGTAATGGGTATCGACCAATAAGATAGGTCGTTTGATCATAGCTGGTTGTTCAACCAACAAAGTCACAACACTGTGAGCATCTAACGACTCTTTTTGTGACGGCGTGAGCTGACGAAAGGTTGTACCGCGTTTATTGAGTACATTTTCCCAACCAAGCGCTTGGCAAAACTGAGCCACGAGCTCGGCATCAATACCTTGTTTGCGGTAGTCATGGAATTGGTAATCCACCCCCGCAGCTTCCAACCATTTCCGTGCTTTTTTAATGGTGTCGCAGTTGGGAATGCCATACATAGTGATCGTCATAAAAATCCTTGTTGAGGCGTATTATTTTTTTAATGGTCAAATCCTATCAGGAAGCGCTGTGGCTTACAAAATAGAGATGCTTTTATTTCGTTGTTTAAAAAAAAATGTGTTTCAGTTGCTTACGATTGGAAAGTTATTGATCGAACGCAACACTCTAAATGTGAAAACAGAAATAATGAAGCGGCACAGTAATAGGAGGTGTCAATGGAACTGAGTCCTGTTTTTGCAAGGCGACTGTATTTAGCTTTGTTAGTAGAAAGCCTTGAAAGACCAAACGTGCCCAAACTCATCGAAAAAACGGGGTGGCCTCGCCGTACGATTCAGGATGTCCTGAAAGCACTGCCAGGAATAGGGATTGAACTGATGTTTGTTCAAGATGGAAGGCGTCACAATGATGGTTACTATCAACTCTCTGATTGGGGGCCATTTGATAGTCAATGGGTATTAGATCGTCGCTGTGATATTGCGACTAGCCTTGGATTTAGTGCATAAGCCAGCATTTGCTGGCTTTTTTTATTGTCATCCCTAAACCACCGCCTTGGGCGGTGGTGATTGAACCTTGGGGCTATTGCCCGAAGAAGTGCCCATGTTAGAAGTAAACCTCTTATTCACCACAAGTAAGAGGAAACAAAAAACATGGGCGACTACAGAAGTTCATCACATGTCCATTGGCGTTGTAAATACCACATAGTTTGGACGCCGAAATACAGATTCAAGATCCTGAAAGGTAATGTAGGAGCTTTATCGCTCAATCTATATTTTATGCAATATGAAAGATTGTGAGGTATTGGAACTAAATGTTCAGCCGGATCATGTTCATCTGGTTGTGATAGTTCCACCAAAAGTTTCTATCTCAACGTTGATGGGAGTGTTGAAAGGACGTTCGGCAATTCGGTTGTTTAATAAATTCCCCCATATAAGAAAGAAGCTCTGGGGGAATCATTTTTGGGCAAGAGGTTACTTTGTCGATACGGTTGGCGTAAATGAAGAAATCATCAGACGGTACGTCAGACACCAAGACAAGAAAGATCAATAATATGAGGCGCAGTTAGAGTTGAAGATGAACTAACAGCGCGAGGATGCCCCCTTATAGG